>NZ_CADEAU010000310.1 GCF_902825405.1 Micromonospora maritima
GACCGCGCTGGCGCGGCACCCCGTCGACGCGCTGGCGGCGGTGTCGGCCGCCGCCGGCGTGGACCGCCTGGTGCTGGTCGTGGACCAGTTCGAGGAGGTGTTCACCCAGCCGCCGCCGGCCCGGCGGGCGCTGGTCGAGGTGCTGCGCACCGCCCTGCGGCCGGCCGCGCGAGTGTCGGTCGTGCTGGCGATGCAGGACACCTTCCTCGGCTCCTGCCTGCGCGACCCGGCCATGGCGGAGCTGGCCGCCGGCTGGCTGCCGGCGACGATCGCCGAACTCACCCCCGAGCAGCTGCGTGAGGTGATCGAGGGACCGCTGGCCCGGGTCGGCACCATCGGCGTCGAGCCCGGGCTGGTCGACCGCATGGTCGAGGACGTCCGCGACGCGCCGAACCCGCTGCCGCTGGTGCAGTTCACCCTCACCGAGCTGTGGCAGCGTCGCCGGGCGGGCGCGCTCACCCACCAGGCGTACGACGCGCTGGGCGGCGTGCGCGGGGCGCTGGCCGACTACGCCGAACGGGTGTGGGAGGCCCTCGACCCACCCGCCCGGGCCGCGGCGGAACGGCTGCTCGTGCAGCTCACCCGACCGCTGCCGGAGTCGAACCTGTCGGTGCGCCGCACCGCCGTCCTGGCCGACCTCGACGACGCGCGGCTGGCCGTCGCCCAGCGGCTGGCGACGACCCGGCTTCTGGTGCTGCGCGCGGCCGGCACCGTGCCTGGCGTGGAGCTTGCCCACGAGTCGCTGGTCAGCCGCTGGGCCCGGCTGCGCGCGCTGGTCGAGCGCCACCGCGAGTTCCGCATCTGGCAGGACCTGCTCCGGCTGCGGATGACGGGTACGTCCGGCGACGGGACGGCACGGCGGTGGCTGACCGGCGCGGACCTGCGCGAGGCCGGCCGCTGGACGGCCTCGCACGGCGATCAGTTGACCGTCGCCGAGCGGGGGTTCGTCACCGGCAGCCGGCGACGACGCCGGCAGCGGGTCGTCGCGGTCGGGGTGACGCTGGCCGTGGCGCTCGGGGTGGTCACGACCACCTGGCGCAGCACCGCCGAGCAGCGCGCGGAGATCGCCGCCAAGGACCTGGCCGTGAAGGCCGCCGCCCGGTCGGGGACCGACAGCTACGGCGCCCGCCAGCTGGCCCTGCGGGCGTGGCGCACCGACCCGGACCTGGAGTTCGGCCTGGAACTGCCCGATCGCTACGACGGCGTCGACGCGCTGGTGCCGAGCTACGAGGGCGGGGTCGGCCGGTCACCGGATCCGACGCCGTCGGCCGCGACGCCCGAGCCGCCCCGGGGCGACTGGTTCGGCACCGACCTGTCGCAGCAGGTCAGCGCCGACGGTCGAGCGCTGGTCACCCTCGACGCCGCCGGCCGGCCCGCGCTGTGGAGCCTCACCGACCGGGTCCGGCGCGACGCCGGGCTCACCCGGCTGTCGGCCGGGAACGTCGCCACCATGCAGCCGACCGTCAGCCGTGACGGCAACCGGGTGGCCTTCCTGCAGTCGGTGCTGCCGACCCTGCGTACCGACGCTCCGGTGGACGCGGAAGGGCTGCCGAAGCCCGACCCGGCCGACTACCCGACCTGCCGCCCGACGTCACTGAGTCAGGTGTTGACGTGTCTCGTCGTCTACGACGTGCGCCAGCGGCGGGTGCACAGCGCGGTGGTCCTGGGCGGCCTGGGCGCCGCGTCGCGGATCCGTGACCTGAGCATCGATCCGACCGGCCGGACGATGGCCGTGCTGGTGTCGGGCGCCGCACCGGGCGAGACCGACTGGACGCGGAACACGGTCGTGCTGTGGGACGTGGACACCGGCGCCGAACTGGGTCGGTCCACCCTGCCGTGGCGCAGCCTGATCGGGCGTCTGTGGCTCGGCCCGGGCGGCCGCGACGCCCTGCTGATCGAGCTGCCCACCGACGACTCGGGCGCGTTCGGCTCCCGGACCGCGCTGTCCGCCGTCACGCTCACCGGCGCCGCCACCCGCCAGGTGCTGGTCGACGGCATCAGCGACGTGGCGATGAGCGCGGACTGGCGCAGGGTCGCCGCCACGGTCCGCGACCGCAATGGCGATCGGACCCGGGTGACCGTCCTCGACGCTTCCTCGCGGCGCCCGGTCACGCCCGTGCTCACCCTGCGCGACGAGGAGCGCAACGGCTCCATCGCGCTGGACGCCACCGGGTCGGCCCTGGCGCTCTCCTGGCAGCCCAGCGTCTTCAACGCCACCGACACCACCATCACCCACCTGGGTGACACGGCGTCCCGGCTGACACTCTGGTCGCTGCCCGACGGCGTCCGCGCCGCCGACTCCCACCCGTACGCCGGCGAATGGCGGGCCGCCGTGCCGCTGGGGCGGGCCGCCGACGGGGCCTTCGCGTTGATGCACACCACCACGGTCGGCGTGGTGCTGCCGGCGGCCGGGAAACCGCCACCGCTGCGCCGGCTGGGCGAGAGGTCCCGGGCCCGGCTCACCGATTCGGCGGCGGACGTGATGCCGCGGCTCTGCGCCCTGCTGGCCGACCCGAACACCGACGACGCGGTACGCCCCCTCGTGCCGCGGGACGCCTATCAGGAGGATCTGTGTCCGAGCTGAAGCGGTTCGACCTGGACGGAGCGGACTTCGTACTGGTGGAGGTGGCCACCGACGGCCCCGACATCTCGCCGGTGTCCCGGTCCGCGGACGTGGTCGAGGCCGCCACCGCGTCGTTCGGCGCCGCTCTCCGGCACGTCCGCACCGCGGCCTCGGTGGCGCTGACCCGGTTCCGCGAGATGGACGCCCAACCCGACGAGATCACGCTGGAGTTCGGCGTCAAGCTGACCACCGAGGCCGGGGCGGTGATCGCCAGGACCGCCGCCGAGGGCAACCTGAAGGTCTGCCTCACCTGGCGCAAGCCGGGCGCGGAGCCGGCGGAGGCCGGGCGCGCGGAAGAGACCTGATGCCCGGCGCTGCTCAGTCCGTCGGCAGGAGCGGACGCATGAACGTGCGTTCGTAGCGCAGCACGCAACCCGACTCGTCGCGGATCCGGTCCGCCGCGACGAACTCCGGATCCGTCCCGAAGTGGGCGCGGTAGCGCTCGTACGCCGCCAGGCTCTCGAAACTGAACAACGCCTCGGCGCGGTCGCTCGCGCCCTCGGCCGGCAGGAAGTAGCCGTGGTGCACGCCGCCGTGGCGCGCCACCAGCCGCATCCAGGCGCGGGCGAACCGTTCGAACGCCTCGATCCGGGCCGGATCGATGGTGTAGTGCACGACGCAGGTGATCACGCGACCACCCTAGGCGTCGCCGGTCCGCTCGGCGACCACCACCGAGATGCCGTCGAGCACCCGTTGCAGACCGAACTCGAAGGCGTGGTCCGGCCCGTACGCGGCGCCGTGCGCCAGGCCCGCGGCCGTGCCCACCCGGGCGGCCAGCGGGTAGCTGCCCGAGGCCATGAACTTCTCCAGCCACGGCCCGTGGGTCTGCCACCACTGGTCGTCGGTCATCCCGGTCTCCCGCTCCAGCTCGACCACGTCGAGCGCGGCCCGGGCCGCGCTCTTGGCGTGCCCGAGCACGAGCGTGAGCACCGCGTCCATCTCCACGTCGTCGAGCCCGATGTCGGCCACGGCGTGCAGCTCGTAGTCGTACTTGGCCAGCACGTTCGGGCCGAGCACCGGCCGGGTGGTCTCGGCCCGCAGCAGCCACGGGTGGGCGCGGTAGAGCGCCAGGTTGTCCCGGGCGATGCGTTCCAGCCGCCCGCGCCAGCCGCCCGGCACGTCGACCGGGCGGGGCAGGTCGCCCAGGACGGCGTCGACCATGACGTCGAGCAGTTCCGCCTTGCCCGGCACGTAGGTGTAGACCGACATGGTGCCGACGCCGAGCGCCTCGCTGACCCGGCGCATGGTGAGCCCGTCGATGCCCTCGGCGTCGGCGATCTCGACGGCGGTCCGCACGATCCGGTCGACGCTCAGACCGGGCCCGGCGCCCCGGCTCGCCGGCTCCCTGGTGCGCCAGAGGAGGGCCAGGCTACGGGCGGGGTCGGCCTTGCGCCTGCGCTCCTTCGACATGGTGTCGCCATCGTACCGGCCGGGACCCGGCGGGACGCGTGCCGCTGCGGCCAGGAACGGGAACAAGAATTGTTCGCGCAAAAAGAATGGCGGGATCTCCCGCCACTACCAACATATAGCGCACCCGGGGTCTTGCGGCAAGCCCCGGTCGGTGACGCAGAATTGCCGGCCGAAGCCATGTTCCCGACGAAATGGAAAAGCCGCGAAGAGCGGAGGTACGGCCGTGCCCGCGTACCGGCGGGACGGATGCGCCACAGATCGGAGCCGACGAGTTGAACCCGCCCACCACCAGCGTTTTCGATCTTCCCGACCGCCTCGCGGCGAAGGCCGACCCGGCGTTGGTCGCCGCCGACGAACGCCACTTCGCCGCGCTCGCGGAGAGCCTGCGCCGGTCGATCGCCGACCTGTCCGACCGGCTCGACGCCACCCGCCGGGCCGCCGCCGGCAGGGGCCGGCAGGCCGTCGACCGGGACCAGGAGATCCGCCGGACGACCGCGCGCCTGCGTACCCTGCGCCGCTACGGCCTCGACCTCTGCCTCGGCCGGATGGTCGGCGCCCACGGCGCGGAGCCGGTGTACGTCGGGCGGCTCGGCCTTACCGACGGCGCCGGTGGCCGGCTGCTGCTCGACTGGCGCTCACCGGCCGCCGAGCCGTTCTTCGGCGCCACCCACGCCGACCCGATGGGCCTGGCCAGCCGCCGCCGCTACCGCTGGACCGGCGGACGGATCACCGACTACTGGGACGAGGTGTTCACCGCCGACGGGCTCGCCGGCCACGCCGCCCTCGACGACCAGTCCGCGTTCCTCGCCAGCCTGGGCGCCACCCGGTCGGCCCGGATGCGGGACGTGCTCGGCACCATCCAGGCCGACCAGGACGCCATCATCCGGGCCGGCTCCCGGGGCGCGCTGGTCGTGGACGGCGGGCCGGGCACGGGCAAGACGGTGGTCGCGCTGCACCGCACCGCGTACCTGCTGCACGCCGACCCCCGGCTCGGCGAGCGCCGGGGCGGGGTGCTGGTGGTCGGCCCGCACCAGCCGTACCTGACCTACGTCTCCGACGTGCTGCCCAGCCTCGGTGAGGAGGAGGTGCAGATCTGCACGCTGCGGGACCTGGTGCCGGAGGGCGCGGTGGCGACCGCCGAGACCGACCCGCAGGCGGCCCGCCTGAAGTCGTCCGCGGACCTGGTGCGGGCGGTCGACGCGGCGGTGCGCTTCTACGAGGAGCCGCCCACGACCGGGACGACCGTCGCCGTCGAGGACGGCGACCTGCGGCTGACCGCCGACGACTGGGCGCGGGCGTTCGAGGCGGCCGGGCCCGGCACCCCGCACAACGAGGCGCGCGACGAGGTGTGGGCGGAACTGGTCACGATCCTGCTGGAGAAGTACGACGGCGACGAGCCGGAGGGCGTGCTGCGCCGGTCGCTGGCGACCAACCGGGAGCTGGTCACCGCGTTCGGCCGGGCGTGGCCGCTGCTCGACCCGACCGACGTCGTGGCGGACCTCTGGTCCGTGCCCGCCTACCTGCGCCGGTGCGCGCCGTGGCTGGACGTCGAGGAGATCCGGACGCTGCGGCGGGCCGACGCCCGGGCCTGGACGGTGGCCGACCTGCCGCTGCTGGACGCGGCCCGGCGTCGGGTCGGCGACCCGGAGGCGTCGAGGCGTCGGCGGCGCGACGAGGCCACCCTCGCCGCGCAGCGGGACCAGATGGACACGGTCGTCGACGCGCTGATCGCGACGCACGCCTACGACGACGGCGAGGGCCTGATGACCATGCTGCTCGGCGAGGACATGCGGACCAGCCTGGTCGACGAGAGCGCGCTGAGCGTCGTGGACCCGGACCTGCTGGCCGGCCCGTTCGCGCATGTGGTGGTGGACGAGGCGCAGGAGCTGACCGACGCCGAGTGGCAGATGCTGCTCTCCCGCTGCCCGTCGCGCAGCTTCACCGTCGTCGGGGACCGCGCGCAGGCCCGGCACGGCTTCGCCGAGTCGTGGCGGGAACGGCTGGAGCGGGTCGGGTTCGACCGGATCGCGCTGGCCACGCTGACCGTCAACTACCGCACCCCGGCGCAGGTGATGGCCGAGGCCGAGCCGGTCATCCGCGCCGTGCTGCCGGACGCGAACGTGCCGACGTCCGTCCGCACCGGTGACGTACCGGTGCGGCACGGCGCCCGGTCGCAGCTGCGGGCCGTGGTGGACGGCTGGCTCGCCGCGCACGCCGAGGGGACCGCCTGCGTCATCGGCGACCCGACCTTCCCGGCCGGGGACCGGGTCCGGTCGCTGAGCCCGGAGCTGGCCAAGGGGCTGGAGTTCGACCTGGTCGTGCTGGTCGACCCGGAGGCGTTCGGCGACGGTGTCGAGGGGGCGGTGGACCGCTACGTGGCGATGACCCGCGCCACCCGCGAGCTGGTCGTGCTCACCGGCTGAGCACGACCGGTCACGTGTCCGCGGCGGGACCGTCGAGCAGCCGGCGGGCCTGCCGCGCGGCGTCGGCGGCCAGCGCCGCCAGTGCGGCGGCGTCGAC
>NZ_CADEAU010000311.1 GCF_902825405.1 Micromonospora maritima
CCGCTGGCGCGTGGGGGCGCGTTGCTGGCGCTCGTCGCGCCGCCCGACCTGGACGCGTCCGGGCAGGTCGAGTTCGGGCGGGTGCTGCTGCGGGTGTGGCTGACGTTGCAGGCGGCCGGGCTGGCGGCGCATCCGCTGAGCCAGCTCGTCGACGTCGCCGGCGCCCGCGACGTGCTCGGCGCACTGCTGGACGTGGAGCCGGGGCGGATCCTGCACGTGACCCGGGTGGGCCGGCCGGTCGCACCGGCAACCCGCTCGGCCCGGCGGGTCGACCCGAGAGCCGGGGCGGCGGCGTCCGCGAAACCGTCCCCGCATCTTGACGAGGGATGCACCCATCCATGAGAGTCCATACGAGCGGATGTGGCGCGCGGACGGGAGCTCGGGCGCAGGCATCGGCAGGTCGGCGTGAAGGGGCGTGTGGGCAACGCTTGTTAGCGCTAACAGCGATCCCACCCGTCCCCTGTCCGTGTGACCTGGAGAAGCCATGCCCGACGTGACCCGAAGGAACGTCATCAAGACCGCGGCGGCCGGGACCGGCGCCGCCCTGCTGCCGGTGGCCTGGACCGCCGCCGCCCGCGCCGGTTCGACCGCACCACCGGAGGTGCTGGCCGCCGACGACCTGGCGCTCTGGTACGACGAGCCGGCCGGCACCGACTGGCTCCGCGCGTTGCCGATCGGCAACGGGCGGCTCGGCGCGATGGTGTTCGGCAACGTCGACACCGAACGGCTCCAGCTCAACGAGGACACCGTCTGGGCCGGCGGCCCGTACGACTCGGCCAACACCCGGGGCGCCGCCAACCTGGCCGAGATCCGGCGGCGGGTCTTCGCCGACCAGTGGACCTCGGCGCAGGACCTGATCGACCAGACCATGATGGGCGCCCCGGGCGGCCAGCTCGCCTACCAGACCGTGGGGAACCTCCGGCTCGCCTTCGGCTCGGCCGGCGGGGTGACCCAGTACCGGCGGACCCTCGATCTCACCACCGCCACGGCCACCACCACCTACGTGCGCGACGGCGTACGGCACCAGCGGGAGGTCTTCGCCAGCGCCGCCGACCAGGTGATCGTGGTCAGGCTGACCGCCGACCGGGCCAACTCGATCACGTTCACCGCAACCTTCGACAGCCCGCAGCGGACCACCGTGTCCAGCCCGGACGGCGCGACCGTCGGGCTCGACGGCGTCTCCGGCTCGATGGAGGGCGTCACCGGCTCGGTGCGTTTCCTCGCCCTGGCCCACGCCGCCGCGAGCGGCGGCACGGTCGGCAGCTCCGGCGGCACGCTGCGGGTGTCCGGCGCCACGAGCGTGACGCTCCTGATCTCGATCGGCTCCAGCTACGTCAACTACCGCACCGTCGACGGCGACTACCAGGGCATCGCCCGCAACCGGCTCGCCGCCGCCCGGACGGTCGCCGTCGACCAGTTGCGCAGCCGCCACCTCGCCGACTACCAGGCGTTGTTCGGCCGCGTCAGCATCGACCTGGGGCGTACCGCAGCGGCCGACCAGCCGACCGACGTGCGGATCGCGCAGCACGCGACGAGCGACGATCCGCAGTTCGCCGCGCTGCTGTTCCAGTACGGACGCTACCTGCTGATCTCCTGCTCCCGGCCCGGCACCCAGCCGGCGAACCTCCAGGGCATCTGGAACGACTCGCTGACGCCGGCCTGGGACTCGAAGTACACGATCAACGCCAACCTCCCGATGAACTACTGGCCGGCCGACACGACGAACCTGTCCGAGTGCTTCCTGCCCGTCTTCGACATGATCAGGGACCTGGCGGTCACCGGGGCGCGGGTGGCCCAGGCGCAGTACGGGGCGGGCGGCTGGGTCACCCACCACAACACCGACGCCTGGCGGGGCGCCTCGGTCGTCGACGGCGCCCTGTGGGGCATGTGGCAGACCGGTGGCGCCTGGCTGAGCACCCTCGTCTGGGACCACTACCTGTTCACCGGCGACCTCGGCTTCCTCCAGGTCAACTACCCGGCGCTCAAGGGCGCTGCCCAGTTCTTCCTCGACACCCTGGTCGCCCATCCCACGCTCGGCTACCTGGTGACGAACCCGTCGAACTCTCCGGAACTGCCGCACCACGCGAACGCCAGCGTCTGTGCCGGGCCCACCATGGACAACCAGATCCTGCGCGACCTGTTCGACGCCGCGGCCCGGGCCGCCGAGGTCCTCGGTGTCGACGCCACCTTCCGGTCGCAGGTGCGCACCGCCCGGGACCGGCTGCCGCCGAGCCGCGTCGGTTCCCGCGGCAACGTCCAGGAGTGGCTCGCCGACTGGGTCGAGACCGAGCGGACCCACCGGCACGTGTCCCACCTGTACGGCCTGCACCCCGGCAACCAGATCACCAGGCGGGGCACCCCGGCGCTGTACGAGGCCGCCCGGAGGACCCTGGAGCTGCGGGGCGACGACGGCACGGGCTGGTCCCTCGCCTGGAAGATCAACTTCTGGGCGCGGCTGGAGGACGGCGCCCGCGCCCACAAGCTCCTGCGCGACCTGGTCCGCACCGACCGGCTGGCGCCCAACATGTTCGACCTGCACCCGCCGTTCCAGATCGACGGCAACTTCGGCGCCACCTCCGGCATCGCCGAGATGCTGCTGCACAGCCACACCGGCGAGCTGCACCTCCTGCCGGCGCTGCCGACCGCCTGGCCCACCGGGCAGGTCACCGGCCTGCGCGGCCGGGGCGGCTACACCGTCGGGCTCGCCTGGCGCGACGGCCAGGCCGACGAGGTCCGCGTCCGCGCCGACCGCGACGGCACCCTGCGACTGCGGTCCCGGCTGTTCACCGGCAGCTTCGTGCTCGTCGACACCACCGACGGCGGCACGCCGGCCAGCACCCGGCCGGAGCCGGACGTCGTCCAGCTCACCGTCCGCGCCGGCCGCACCTACCGCGCGAGCCGCCCCGGCGTGACGCCGTCGCCCACCCTCACCCCCACGCCGGGTACGCCGCCACCGCCGACGCCGACCACCAGCCCGCCCGCCCCCTCGGGCGCCCGGGCGACGTACGCGGTGACCGGCTCGTGGTCGGGTGGCTTCCAGGGCGAGGTCACCGTCACCGCCGGCGCGACCGCGATCCGCGGCTGGACGGTGTCCTGGACGTTCCCGAACGGCCAGGTCGTCACCCAGATCTGGGGCGGCACGCACCGCCAGAGCGGCGCGAACGTGACGGTGCGCAACGTCGACTACAACGGGTCGCTGGCGGCCGGCGCATCCACCACCTTCGGCTTCATCGGGTCGGCCAACGGTGCCAACGACCCGCCGACGGCCCTGACCGTCACCACCACCTGACCGACACCGGACGCGCCGGTCCCACGCGGCCGGCGCGTCCCGTCCCTCAGGCGTCCATCGGGCGGGTGGCGCTCAGGCCAGCAGCGTCTCGCGCAGCCGCGCGCCCGGGTTGATCCGGCCCACCACGCGCGGCCCGGCCGGGTCGTAGACGTCGACGGTGTGGTTGCGGCGCATCATCTCCCGCACCGCCGGCGGCAACCGTGGCGGGTCGTCCATCGCGGCGAGGACCCGGGCGGCGGTGCCCGTCGACCGCTCGACGAGCGTGACGCTGTCGGTGTCCACCCGTACCCGGCCGAACTCCCACCCGGCGGTGGTGAGGTCGAGCACCTCGAACAGGCGCACCACGAACGGCTGCGGGTCGGTCACCCGGTCCAGGCGGTCCGCCCGGGCGCCGACCACCGTGACGGCGGCCGACACCTGCGCGTACGGGTGCAGTCCGCTCGGCAGGGCGCCCAGCGGCCAGCGCAGCGCCGGACCGGCCTCCCTCCACAGGGGCCGGTAGTTGCGGCGGTGCACCAGCAGCCGCCGGCCGGTGCGCCGGAACACCTCCTGCGCCTGGAACTGGAGGTCGGCGTGGGCCTCCTCGGCGGCCTCGCACACGATCCCGGCGGCCACCACCAGACCGTCGTCGTCGGACAGCAACCGGGTGATCGCCTCGACCTGGTCGGGGAACCGGACCCGGACGTGCGCGCCGTAGGAGTGCCGGACGTCCCGCAGCAGCGCCTGCTGACGCCCGGGGTCCAGTTCGACCCGATCGCCACCGAGCAACCGCCGGAGCCAACCCATCGCGCCTCGCTTCCGTCGCCGTCTGCGGACCGGGCAATGCTAGTTCGTCGGTTCCTGCTCGTATGGTGACGGGGTGGCTGAGCGATCCCTGACCCTGATGACGGTGCACGCGCACCCCGACGACGAGGCGACCAGCACCGGCGGCGTCCTCGCCCGATACGCGGCGGAGGGCGTCACGACGGTGCTCGTGACGTGCACCGACGGGCGGTGCGGCGACGGTCCCGACGGCGTCAAGCCGGGCGAGGACGGGCACGACCCGCAGGCCGTGGTGGCGATGCGCCGCGCCGAGCTGGAGGCCAGCTGCGAGGCGTTGAAGGTGACCCACCTGGAGACGCTCGACTACGCCGACTCGGGAATGATGGGCTGGGCGACCAACGACGCGCCCGGCGCGTTCTGGAACACGCCCGTCGACGAGGCGGCCGACCGGCTGGCCGAGCTGATCCGGCGCTACCGCCCCGACGTCGTGGTCACCTACGACGAGAACGGCTTCTACGGCCACCCCGACCACATCCAGGCCCACCGGATCACGATGGCCGCGGTCGAGCGCACCGACGTGCCGGCCAAGGTCTACTGGACCACGGTGCCGCGCAGCGCCTTCCAGGAGTTCGGCAGGGTGATGCAGGAGATCGGGGTCGAGTTCCCCGAGCCGGACGCCGCCGACGAGATGCCGCCGCTGGGCCTGCCGGACGACGAGATCACCACCTGGGTGGACACGCGTGCCCACGGCGGGCAGAAGTTCGCCTCGCTGGCCGCGCACGCCAGCCAGGCCGAGAACATCTTCTTCCTGCGCCTGGGTCAGGAACGGTTCACCGAGCTGATGGGGATGGAGACGTTCGTCCGGGTCCGTGACCGCACCGGCGCGTCCACCCCGGAGGACGACCTCTTCGCCGGCCTGCGCTGACGGCGCGGTGCGGGCCACCGCCGGTCAGTCCGCGCTGGTCTGCGCGGCCAGGTGGTCGAGCACCGCGCGGACGTCCCCGCCGGTGTCCGCCATGATCCGTCGTTGCCGGGTGGCCCCGGTGCCGTCGCGGCGGACCCGGTCCACCTCACGCAGGATCAGGTCCCGGTCCCCGTGCCGGGTGAGCGCGGGCGCGACGACGACGAGCAGGTCGTCGACGAGGTCCCACGCCGGCCGGGGCCGGCCGGTGCGCAGGTCGACCAGCTCGCCGTCGACGCCGTCGTGGGCGGCCCGCCAGTGCGCGGCGGCGACCACGCAGTCGCGGATGCGGGGGGCCGGCACACCGGCGAGCACCTCGTCGATCATCGTGGCGACCAGGGCCCGGACCAGCCCGGCGACGAGGACCGTGTCGTCCACGGTCGGGCAGACGTCGCCGACGCGGACCTCCACCGTCGGGTAGGACGCGGACGGACGGGCGTACCAGTAGACCATCGCGGCGTCGAGCATGATCCCGGCGGTGATCAGGTCCTGCACGGTGGCGTCGTAGTCGGCGGCGGAGTCGAAGTGGGGCGTGGGCCCGATGCTCGGCCACCGTTGCAGCTGCATCGACCGCCAGCTCGCGTGCCCGGTGTCGCGCCCGTCGTGCAGCGGGGAGTTCGCGGTGAGCGCCTGCACCACCGGCAGCCACGGCCGCAGGTGGTTGCAGACCTGCACGGCCAGTTCCCGGTCGGGCACGCCGACGTGGACGTGGCAGCCGCAGACCGCCGGGTCGTGGGCCACCGGCCCGAACCGGCGGGACATGTCGTGGTAGCGCCGCTCGTCCGGCACACTGCGGTGCGCCTCGCACACGGGGGTGGCGCCGACCGCGACCAGGCGCGCGCCGACGGCCTGGGCCGCCCGCGCGGCGGCGCGACGCAGGGCGACCAGGTGTTCCCGCAGTCGCGCCAGGTCGGAGCTGACCGGGGTCACCATCTCCACCATGCTGTGCCGGAACTCCTGGCGGCTCTGCTCGCGGGCGGTCCCGGACAGCGCGTCGCGGACCCGGTCGGCGACCGGCATGCTCTCTCCGGTCTCCGGGTCCAGCAGCAGGAACTCTTCCTCGACCCCGAGGGTGAGGGTGGTCGGGATCGCCGGGGCGGAGGTGGCGGTGGCGGGCCGCCTCATCGACGGCTCCACCGGCGTGCGGGTCCGGTCGTCGCTCGGCGGGGCCATGCCTCGACGGTACGAGTCCAGGTGCCCCGCCGGATGCCGTTTCCCCCGAGCACCGCTCCCACGTGCGACGACGTGGGAGCGGTGGCGGGCGCCGATCAGCAGTCGAAGTAGAGCGCGAACTCGTGCGGGGTCGGCCGCAGGCGCACCGGGTCGACCTCGTTGGCGTTCTTCCAGTCGATCCAGGTGGAGATCAGGTCGTCGGTGAACACGCCGCCGTCGAGCAGGTAGTCGTGGTCCTGGGCGAGCGCCTCCAGCGCGTGCGGCAGGGAGCCGGGGACCTGCTTGACGTCGCCCCACTCCTCCGGCGGGAGGTCGTAGAGGTCCTTGTCGATCGGGGCCGGGGGCTCGATCTTGCTCTT
>NZ_CADEAU010000312.1 GCF_902825405.1 Micromonospora maritima
GACCGCGTCGGCGCCGGCCCCGACCGCGGCGCCCCCCACCGTGGTGCCGGACACCCGCAACCCGGCCCTGCCCGGCGGGCCGCTGCTCGACCTGGACGAGGAACCGGTGCCCCCGGCGGTGTCGCTCAGCCTGCTCGGCACCCGGGACTGGCGGCACTGGGGCGGTACCGGCGCGGACAGCGTGCAGCGCAAGCAACGCGGCACCGGCGAGATCGAGGACCCGGGCGGTGACCGGTTGGAGCACAACGCCGGGGTCACGGACCTCAGCTGGACCGACGGCACGCCTACCGCGCGGCAGGACGGCACCCGGGCGGGTGTCTTCCAGCGCGGTGCCGGGAAGAGCTTCACGCTCGCCGTGGCCGGCAGCGGGGATCTGCGGACGGTGCGGCTCTTCGTCGGCACGTTCTCGGCCGGAGCACGGCTCGACGTGTCGCTCTCCGGCGGCCGCGAACCGGCCGTGCGGGAGGTGGCCCTGACCCGGGGCGACCGCTTCTACCAGTACGTGGTCCACTTCCGGGCGCCGCGCGGCCAGCGCCTGCTGATCACCTGGCGGGCGCTCACCGTGACCGGCGGGGAGAACGACGGGGTGTCGCTGGAAGCGGTCACGGTAAGCTGAGCGACCGCGTTGCCGACCCCGGTCCCGCTTGGTAACGAACTGGAAACGCCCGTCGGCCCACATATGGCGCAAAGGGCCGTCCGGTGACACCGTGAAGCCCGTCGCGCTCCGGTCGCTCCCCGACGGCGCCGGGTGACCGAAGCGGAGGGTGTGTGGGCGAGGAGGATCGTTCGCGAACCGGCCCCGGCTCGCACCGCGAGGGCCGTCCGAGCACCCGGTCCGCGTTGCGCCGGCTGCGACGCCGGCGGCGGCTGGCGCTGGAGGGCCTGGCCGCGTTCCTCTGCCTGGCGGCGCTGGTGGCCTATCTGGGCACCGAGCGGCACGACACGCCCCACCAGGAGAGCGCGGTGCTGCCGGTGGCGCCGACCGGTCGGGTCGGGCTGCCGAGCGAGGGCGACGGCGCGGTGGCCACCCCCGGCATGCGGCCCCGGCAGCGACCGCCGTCGCCGAGCCCGTCACCGTCCACGGCGCCGCCCTCCACCGTGGCCCCCACCGTCACGGTCGGCCGCGCCGAGGTGCCGGCCACCGTCGACCTCAGTGCCGTGGGCGCCGTCGACTGGGTCCACTGGGGACTGCTCGGCGCCGACCGCACCGTGCGCAAGCGGGACGGCTCCGGCGCGATCCGCGACGAGGGCGGTCGCGGACGGCGGGAGAGCTACAGCAACAACCCCGAGGCGTACGCCTGGCGCGACGGCGTGCCGGTGGGGTCGGCGAGCGGCACCATGTCGGGCGTCTACACCTGCGACCGTGGCAACGGCTTCACGCTCACCGTCGCCGCGGACGGCCAGCAGCGCACCGTCCACCTCTACGCCGGGCTGTGGATGGCCCGGGGTCGGCTCGACGTCCGGGTCGCCGGCGGCCCGGTCAGCACGGTCCGGATGGAGGATCCGCACACCGCGCTCACCGCCGACTTCACCATCCGGTTCCGGGCTCCGCGCGGTGCCAAGCTGCTGCTGACCTGGACCGTGGAGGAGTCGCTCGGTGAGTGCGGGAACGTCAGTCTCCAGGCCGCCGCGCTGCGGTGACCGACGATCGCCGGGTGCCCGGTCCGCGCCGGCGGTACCGTGGGCCGGACCAGTCCGAAACGGCCTCCGGAGTGATCGATGACCACTGGCGAGCAGGTGCGCGACAGCCCCGAGGGGTGGGTCGCCGACCACATCCGGCGCTACGTGGAGACCGGCGGTGCGGAGGGGCACGAGTGGCGGCCCGGGGTGTTCACCCTGCTGCTGACCACCCGGGGCCGGCGCTCCGGTGAGCTGCGGCGGACCGCCCTGATCTACGGCCGGGACGGCGACGCGTACCTGGTGGTGGCCTCGCGGGGCGGCGCACCGCGGCATCCGGCCTGGTACCTGAACCTCCTGGACGACCCCGAGGCCACGGTGCAGGTCGGCCCGGACACGTTCCGGGCCCGGGCGCGCACCGCGACGCCTGGGGAGAAGCCGCGCATGTGGCGTGCCATGACGTCCGTCTGGCCCGCGTACGACGAGTACCAGACGAAGACCGACCGGGAGATTCCGGTGGTGGTGCTGGAACGGGTCTGACCGCGCTTACCCGTCGGGTAATCGACCGGGGCGCGGACGCCCGCGCAGAATCGGTGGCACCTGCCGCGTCGCGAGACCGGCCCGTCACCGGGGAGGAACCATGCCCGCGTTCGCGCTCGCCAGCCTGCGGCCCACGCAGCTCAACGAGGAGATCCTGGAGTACATCGAGAAGGTGCAGTCGACCTTCGCGCCGTTCGGCGGCCGGTTCCGGGTGCACGGTGCCGAGCCCGAGGTCCTGGAGGGGGAGTGGCCGGGCACCGTGGTGATCGTCGAGTTTCCCGACGTCGAGCGGGCCCGCGCCTGGTACGCGTCTCCGGCGTACCAGGAGATCCTGCCGCTGCGGACCCGGAACATCGAGGGCGAGACGATCATCCTCGACGGGGTCGGCCCGGACTACGACGCCGCCCGCACCGCCGCCCGCATGCGGGCCGCGCGCGGCTGAACCGCGGGGACAGTTTGTCCGTCGTGTCGGGGGCGGGGCGTCGTACCTTTTCGATGTCCCGCCCGACCATCCTCAGTGGAGGAACGACCGATGAGTCGCCCTGCGCCCCTGGCCCCCGCCCGTCCGTCCCCCGACGGCGGCGTGCTGCGGGAGATCCCGCTGCCGCCGTACGTGACGGTCGAGGACGTCCAGTTCGCGGTGCGGGCGGTGGTGGTGCACGCGCCCCGGTCCTGGTCGGGCGGGACGATCTGTCGCAACGACGCCAGCCCGCACCCGTGCCGGCTGCACAGCTGGGGCCGCCGGGTCCTCGCCCTGCGCGGCCTGCCGCCGGCCGAGATCGACGCGCTGGTGGAGCGGGGCGACCCCACCGCCGATCCGCGCCCGTACCGGCCCGGCGCCTGAGCGGCCGGGCCGGCCGGGCCGGTCAGCAGAGGGCCGGCTTGACCCAGGAGCACTCCCGCCCCTCCGGCACCCGAGGTGAGTCCGGCGCGGTCGGCACCGTCATCCGGGCCGTGGTCGCACCCTTCTCGGTGTACGTGGCCAGCGCGATCGCGATCTGGTCCTCCAGCCCCTTGACCGACGAGGTCAGGTAGTTGTTGAGCACGATCGAGAAGGCCAGCAGCCGGCCGTCGGCGTCGGTGACGTAGCCGGAGAGGCCGGACGCGCCGGTCAGGCTGCCGGTCTTGGCGTGCACCCGGCCCGCGGCGGCGGTGCCGACCATCCGGCTGCGCAGCGTCCCGCCGACGAGCCGGTCGGGGTCGCCGGCGACCGGCAGGGCGGCGTACCAGGTGTCGAACCAGGGCTCGGCGCGGACCGCCGAGAGCAGCGTGACGAACTGCGCCGGCGGGACGAGGTTGCGCCGGGACAGCCCGGAACCGTCGCGCTGCCGCAGCGTCCCGGTGTCCACCCCGACGTCGCCGGCGTACTCGCCGACGGCGGACAGCCCGGCGGCCCAGGTGCCGGAGCCGGAGAGGACCCGGCCCAGCTCCTTGGTGAGCACCTCGGCGTGGCCGTTGTTGGAGAGCTTGAGGAACGGCACCATGAGGTCGGCCAGCGGCATCGAGTCGTGCCGGGCCAGCGGCCGGGCGGTGTCCGGGGTGGCCCGGCCGAGCACGGTCCGGCCGAGCACCCGCACGCCGTGCCGGCGCAGCGCGGACCGGAAGACGTCGGCGGCGTAGCCGGTCGGCTCCCAGACCGTCACCCAGTCGCTCTCGGTGGCCTCCCCGACCGCGATCTGGCCGGTCACCACCACGGTGTTGCCGCCGTGTTCGCGCTCGATGGAGATGGTCGTCTCGCCCTCGGCGACGGTCTGGGCCTGGTTGTCGACGCGCAGCCAGCCGTTGTCCGGGGTCATCGAGATCTTCGGCCGGGAGCCGGCCCGCGTCCCGGGCTCGGCGTGGACGATCACGGTGCCGGCGTCGTAGTCGGTGTCCGGGGCGACGGTCAGCGCGGACACCTGCGCCGCGTAGTAGTAGGGCTCGTCGTCCCAGGTCCAGTCCGGACCGAGACGGGTGCGGTCGTAGCGGGTGTCGTCGGCGACCAGGTCGCCGGTGACCACCCGTACGCCCGCGGCGGCGACCTGCCCGGCGAGCTGGTCGTAGTCCGCCGCCAGCATCGTCGGGTCGCCGCCGCCGCGCAGGTAGAGGTCACCGGAGAGCAGCCCGGCCCGACGCGGCCCGTCGGTGCTGACGTCGGTGGTGAAGCGGTGCCCGGGGCCGAGCAGCTCCATCGCCGCCGTCGAGGTGAGCAGCTTGGTGTTCGACGCGGGGACGAGCCGCCGCTGCCCGTTGCGGTCGTAGAGGGTGCGGCCGGTGGCGGCGTCGACCACGACCACGCCGGCCTGGGCGCCGTCGAGTCGGCTGTCGGCGAGGATGGTGTCGATGGTCGCGTGCAGCCGGGTCTGCGCGGGGGTGGGCGCTTCGGCCGTGGCGGTGGTGGCGCCGGCGGCGGCCGCGGTGGCGACCAGAACCGACACCGCGAGTGCCCGGGTGAAGAGACGGCGATGCATGCGTCGATGCTGCCATGGAGTTTTCCTGCGGGAAAGAGTCCGTGGCGAAAGGTTATTGCCAAACGCCGGTGTCGCCTCAGGGTCGGGGCGTGGCCACCCGGTCCGTCGGTCCCGGGCCGTCCGCCCCGCGGCGCAGGAGCAGCGGCGCGACCAGGGCGGCGAGCGCGCCGCCCAGCAGCGGGAAGACGATGAACACCCAGAGCTGGCGCAGCGCGGTGCCACCCTGGAACAGGGCCGGACCGAACGACCGGGCCGGGTTGACCGAGGTGCCGTCCAGGGTGATGCCGACCAGGTGGGCGGCGGCCAGTGCGAGACCGATCGGCACACCGGCGAACGCGGCGTGCTCACCGCGCCCGGTCACCACCAGCACCACCAGGACGAACAGGAACGTCAGCACGGTCTCCAGCACGGCCGCGCCACCCAGGTTGATGTGCGCGCCGTACCCGTTGGTGCCGAGCGCGCCGGTCTGGTCGACCACGTCACCCCAGCGGGTGAGTGCCCAGATCACGAACGCGGCGACCGTCGCGCCGGCGAACTGGGCGATCCAGTACGCCACCGCTCCCAGTGGAGAGATCTTCCCGGAGAGCAGGACGCCCAACGTGACGGCCGGGTTGATGTGGCTGCCGGAGAGCGGCCCCAGGGTGTACACCAGCGCCAGCATGGTGAACCCGAAGGCCAGGGCGACCACCACCACGCCGCCCTGGACCCGGGCGAAGACGGCGCTGCCCACGCCGAAGAAGATCAGCAGCAGCGAGCCGAGGAACTCAGCGACGTATCTGCGCGGGTCGTCCATGCCCTGAGCTTAGGGATCCGCCGGGCGCCGGGAGAGAAAACGCCTGTTCACGCGACCGCGGCGGATCATCGGGCTCTATTTGACGGATCCCTCTCCAGGGGGCACGGTGGGTGGGTGGGGAAGGGGCCGTGTCCCGCCCCGCTCTCCGTGCGGCGAACGATGGTTCGCCCGCTTCCGGGTCGCGAGCCGACCGCGTGGGCCGTGTCGCCCGCGAATTCCGAAATTCCAGCCATGAGGAGTTCCGCCATGCTGACCATGACCGACAACGCCGTCCTGGTGATCCGTGACCTCGCCGCGCAGCAGGACGTCGCCGACGCGGGCGGGCTGCGCATCGCCGCCGACACCGAGGCCGGCGCGCTCTCCATCGAGCTGGTCCCGGAGCCGGTGCAGGGCGACCAGGTGGTGGACACCCAGGGGGCCCGGATCTTCCTCGACTCCGACGCCGCCGAACTGCTCAACGACACCTCGGTCGACGCGGTCGTCGACGAGGAGGGCGTCGTCCAGTTCGGTTTCACCGAGCAGGAGTGACTCAACCGGCGCGGCGGGCCTCCCCGCCGCGCTGCCGGCCGGCGCGTCCCCGTTCCGGGGCGTCCCGGCCGGCCCACCCCGACCCGTCGCGCCGCTCCCGGTCCGGAGCGGCGAGCGCGGCCAGCACGTGCGCCAGGTGGTGCGACGTGCTCCAGGCGATCCAGTTGGCCGCCGAGCCCGCGCCCGCGCCGCGCCGGGCCCGGCGCAGGATCTCGTGATCGCCCCAGGAGAACGCGGCCCCGGTGGCCGGCCAGTGCGGCGCGGCCACAAGCGTCCGGCACAGGTCGGCGAAGCGTTCGTCGCCCCGCCCGCCCCGCCGGGACCAGCGGTAGACCCACCACGCGTCCTCGGCCGTCCAGCGCACCGTCGGAAGCCGGTCGCCGGGGACGTCCGCGCCGCGTGCCGCGCAGCCCACCCCGTAGTCGCCGTAGCCCAGGCGCAGGTCGGCCAGGTGCTGCCAGAGCAGCCAGTCGTAGCGGTCCAGGCGCACCGGCTCGTCGGCGGGGAGCCGGGACAGCGCCGGCGGCATCCCGCCCGCCGCCACGGTCACCGACCGCCAGGCGTGCCGCCGCGCCCACTCGGCCGCGCGCCGAGATCGGAAGAGCGTCG
>NZ_CADEAU010000313.1 GCF_902825405.1 Micromonospora maritima
CCAGCGGGCTGCGCGAGGCGTACCTGCGCGGGTGCGCCACGGTGGGCCGCCCGGTGCGGGTCCTGCTGCCGGACGGGCGCGAGGTGCGCGGCACCGCGACCGGCGTGGACCCGGACGGGCAGCTCCTGGTCGACGCGGCCGGCGAGACGCTGCGCCTGGCGGCCGGGGACGTCCTCCACCTGAGGTGAAAGGAAGGGCCCCCTATTAACGCCTCCGGTAGAGGAAGGGCCCCCTCTTAACAACGACGGTGCAGCCGCCCGCGCGGCCGATGCCGCCGTGGTGCGCCGACCGGTTACGGTCAGCGCGTCCGGTTCTGCGAGGAGGTTCGAAGTGGCGTTCCCCGAAGACGTGCTCACCGAGGACGAGCACGTCGTGCTGCACCTGCACCCGCACTGGAAGGCCCTGATCCGGCCGATCCTGGTGCTGGTGCTCACCGTCGCGGCGGTGATCGCCGGCTGGGTCCTGCTGCCCGACGGCGACGGCGGCACCGTCGCGCTCTACGCCATCGCCGGGCTCGGCCTGGTGCTGGCGTTGTGGTTGGGGCTCTGGCCGTTCCTGGTCTGGCGCACCACGCACTACCTCTTCACGAACGAGCGGGTGCTGCTCCAGGAGGGGGTGTTCTCGCGCAACCGGCGGGACCTGCCGCTGACCCGGATCAACGACCACGCCATGCACCAGAGGTTCGTCGAGCGGATGCTCGGCTGCGGCACGCTCACCATCGAGTCGGCCGGCGAGCGGGGGCAGTCGGTGCTCGCCGACGTGCCGCACGTGGACAAAGTGCAGACGAAGCTCTACGAGCTGGTCGAGGCCCATCATGACAAGCACAGCCTGGGCGACGGCGAGATGCGCGAGATCCTGGCCGACATGGCCGAGGGCAAGCCGCTGCGCGACCCGTCCTGACGAACGCCGTCGCCCCCGTCCGGACAGGCGGGGACGACGGGGTCGGTCGGTCAGCGGCGGGCGCGCCGCGGTTGGAGTTCGGCGGCGAGTTCCGCGTCCAGGTCCGCGCCGAGGGCGCCGCCCAGGCCGGCGTCGGCCGGCGCGGTACGCCCCTGGGGTGGGGAGTAGTCGGCCGTCGGCCGGCGTCCGGCGGCCAGCGGCGGTTGCTCCTCCTCCAGCTCGCTGACGGACTCGGCCAGTTCGGCCACCGGGTCCATCTCGGCGACGTTGTCCCATTCGTCACGCGGCACCGAGTGCCAGGTCTCGTCGGCGTGCTTCGGCACCGGCTGGAAGACGAACGTGCGGTAGGACCAGAAGCGGAACAGCGTGGCCAGCAGGACACCGATCGTCTTCGCCACGTTCAGCGCGAGCAGGCCGTGGACGCCCAGCCCGTACTTGGCCAGGGCCAGCACACCGAGTTCGATGAGCAGGCCGGCACCGTTGAACAGGAAGAACAGGGCGTATTCGCGCCGTAGCGCAGATTTCGGTCGATCGCGGTACGTCCAGTGACGATTCATCAGATACGACGTGATGGTCGCGACGATCGTCGCGATCACCGTCGCCTTCAGCTGGCCGTCACGAAAGACCGTGAGTGCCAACGCATTGAACACCGCGTAATTGATGACGGTGTTGATGCCGCCGACGATGCCGAATTTGAGCGCCTCGTGGATGAACTTCTGCCAGCGCTCGGGCAGCAGACGGACTCCAGGCATGCGGAACACCTTAGGGCAGTGGGCAGGGCCGGCTGGGCCCGGCGGGTCGGGATGGGCGGTGGGTCACGCCCCGGACTCTCGGTCGTGGCTCGTTGCCGGAACGGGGGGAGTTCCCGCCTCGACGAAGACGAACCGTCGGTAGGACCAGAACCGGAACAGTGTGCCCAGGCCGGTGCCGACGATGAAGCTGGCGATGTTGTCGGCCAGCGGGGTCTGGAACACCCCTGGCCAGATCGCCCCCAGCCCGTAGCGGCTGATCGCCAGGCAGGCCACCGCGATGCCGAGGCCCACGCCGTTGAAGAAGAAGAACAGCGCGTACTCGCGGGCGGGGTTGGAACGCTGGCGGTGCCGCCAGGTCCAGAACCGGTTGCCGAGGAAGGCGATGGTCGCGGCGATGACCGTGGAGATCGTCTTCGCCGCCAGGGGCGGCATGCCCCGACCGCTCGCCAGATAGTTGAAGAGGGCGAAGTCCACCAGGAAGGCGAAACCGCCGACGGTGGCGAACTTGCTCAACTCGTGGATCAGGTGGCCGAAACGGTGGAGCAGGGCCCCGATCGGACCCCGACGGGTCTGCGGGGCACCCGGTTGGTCCCCGGTCATCGTCGCGGCCACCCGCCGAGAGTACCGGTTGCACTCCGGAGGGGCCGACCGCAACGGCGAGTCGGCCGGGGCAACTTGGGCGCTGGCCCTCCCGCCCGGTCGTCCCGGCCGAGGAACGGCCGCCCCATTCGGGGGTCCGTGAGCAGAGCGTAACCGACAGTACGAATGTGTGGAGCGCATCACGGAATCGCCTTTCGTGACATCCCTGTGTGCATCCGCGGATCGGACGCCGTGGCCGGACGGGTGACGGACCGGGCCGGCGAAGGTTCACCGCAGGATTTGCGTGAAACTGCGCGCGAAAGCGGGTATCAGATCGCGATGCCGCAGCGTGGCCGTACCTTGTGCAGTTCTTCACAACCAGTCCCACTGACTGGCGAGGCAGCCCGGTTTACGCTGAGCCCAATCCCAGGTTTCCACGACGGCGGCGCCTCGCCCGCCAGAACTCGTGCATCCCATAGATCGGTCAGCGTCGACCACAAGGAGATGTGACATGGTTGCTCCGGCTACTGTTCGGGGTATCGATCAGGCCCCGACGTCCCACCCCAAACTGCTCTCCTGGGTACGTGAGGTCGCGGAACTGACCACCCCCGACCGCGTGGTCTGGGTGGACGGGTCCGACGAGGAGTGGCGTCGCCTCACCGACGAACTCGTCGACAACGGCACCCTGGTCCGGCTGAATCCCGAGAAGAAGCCGAACTCGTTCTACGCGCGGACGGACCCGACGGACGTCGCCCGGGTCGAGGAGCGCACCTTCATCTGCTCCGTCGACGAGGCGGACGCCGGCCCCACCAACAACTGGATGGCGCCGGCCGAGATGAAGCGGACGATGACGGACCTCTACCGCGGCAGCATGCGCGGTCGCACCATGTACGTCATCCCGTTCTGCATGGGCCCGGTCGAGGCCGAGAGCCCGATGTTCGGTGTCGAGATCACCGACAGCCCGTACGTGGTCGCCTCGATGCGGATCATGACCCGGATGGGGTCGTCGGTCCTGGAGGCGATGGGCGAGGACGCCGACTTCGTGCACGCGCTGCACTCGATCGGCGCCCCGCTGGCCCCGGGTCAGCAGGACGTGGCCTGGCCGTGCAACGAGACCAAGTACATCTCGCACTTCCCGGAGACCCGCGAGATCTGGTCCTACGGCTCGGGCTACGGCGGCAACTCGCTGCTCGGCAAGAAGTGCTACTCGCTGCGGATCGCCAGCGTGATGGGGCGGGACGAGGGCTGGCTCGCCGAGCACATGCTCATCCTCAAGATCACCTCGCCCGAGGGCAAGGTCTACCACATCGCCGGCGCGTTCCCGTCGGCCTGCGGCAAGACCAACCTCGCGATGCTGGAGCCGACCATCCCGGGCTGGAAGGTCGAGACCATCGGCGACGACATCGCCTGGATGCGCTTCGGCCCGGACGGCCGCCTCTACGCGGTCAACCCGGAGTACGGCCTGTTCGGCGTCGCGCCCGGCACCGACTGGAAGACCAACGCCAACGCCATGCGGACGCTGGACCGCGGCAACTCCATCTTCACCAACGTGGCGCTCACCGACGACGGCGACATCTGGTGGGAGGGCATGGGTGAGCCGCCGGCCCACCTGATCGACTGGAAGGGCAACGACTGGACGCCGGAGAGCGACAACCTCTCCTCGCACGCGAACAGCCGTTTCTGCACCCCGATCACCCAGTGCCCGATCCTGGCCGACGACTACTACGACCCGAACGGCGTGCCGATCGACGCGATCCTGTTCGGCGGCCGGCGGCGGGACACCGTCCCGCTGGTGACCGAGGCGCGGGACTGGGTGCACGGCGTCTACATGGGCGCCACGCTCTCCTCGGAGACCACCGCCGCCGCGTCCGGCGCGGTCGGCGTGGTGCGTCGCGACCCGATGGCCATGCTGCCGTTCATCGGTTACCACGCCGGTGACTACTTCCGGCACTGGATCGAGATGGGCAAGGGCGCCGACGGCGACGAGGCCAAGCTGCCGAAGATCTACTACGTCAACTGGTTCCGCAAGGACGCCGAGGGCAGCTTCCTCTGGCCGGGCTTCGGCGAGAACTCCCGGGTGCTCAAGTGGGTCATCGAGCGCCTGGAGGGCCGGGCCGACGCGGTGGAGACCCCGATCGGCATGGTCCCGGCGCAGGACGCGCTGGACGTCGAGGGCCTGGACATGACCCCGGAGGACGTCCGGATCGCGCTCAAGGTCGACCCGGAGGAGTGGCGCAACGAGCTGCCGCTGGTCACCGAGTGGTTCGAGAAGTTCGGCGACAAGCTCCCCGGCGTCCTCTGGGCCGAGCTGGACGCGCTGCGCGCCCGGCTCGACGCGGAGCCGCAGAAGTAACAGGTGTGCCGGTTGCCCGCGGCGGGCAACATCGGATGCCATGAGGACGGCCGCCGAACCTGTCGAGGTCCGGCGGCCGTCCGCCGTCCGGGCGCTGACCACGCTGCTCGCCGTGACCGCGGCGGCCACCGTCGTGGTCGAGCTGCTCAACTACTGGTACGCCCCGGAGCAGGAGTTCGGCCTCGCGGTACGCACGGGTTGGGCGATGCTCCGTTCGCTCGGCTTCGTGCTGCTGATCGGGCAGGTCAGGAAGGGCCGGGTGAGCGCCCGGCCGTTCGGGTTGATCCTCGCGGTGACCACGATCTTCGCGGTGGGCCGGTTGGTCGTACCCCGGGCCGGGGTGCCCGCGCTGCCCGGCCTGGTCGGGTTCGCCGCGCTCACCGCGCTCTGCGTCGCCGTGGTGGTGCTGCTCTACCGTTCCGACGCGGTCCGCGCCCACCTGGTCCGGCACCGTAAGGGCCTGGTCGTCGAGGGCGGCACCATCGCCTGGCGGGAGGTGGCGCCGAAGCGCCCGCAGGCGAACGGCTGGCTGCTCACCGCCCGGGTCGCCGCGTTCACCTACAGCCCGCTGATGCTGGTGCCGGCGCTGGTGGCGACCGGGTCCGTGCTGGACGGGCGGATCGCCGCCGTGCCCGCACTGTTCCTCTGGTTCGGCGCCGGTGTCGCGGTCAGCTACGCGGTGCTGTTCTGCACCGCGTTCCTGCTGCGCGGCCGGGACTGGGCGCGGCGGGCGCTGGTCGTCGTCACGCTCGGCGTGCTCGCGCTCGACCTGCCGCTCTGCTGGTGGCTGCTCGGCGTCGACGGCCTGGTCCGCGACGGCGCCCCCCTGCTGACCGCCGCCGCCCTCACCCTCTACTCCCTCCACCGCACCACCCCCTGACCCACCCACCCCCACCCGCCCGCGTCCGGCGGGGGGCGCGTCGATCATGAGGTTGGCGGCGGTCGGGGAGATCGAACATGCCGCCAACCTCATGATCGACCAAAACGGGGGTGGCGCGGGGGAGGATGTGGGGGTGGTGGGCAGGGTGTGGGACGTCGTGGTGGTGGGGGCGGGGCCGGCCGGCGCGGCGGCGGCACTCGCGGCACGACGGGCGGGCGCGGCCCGGGTGCTGCTGCTCGACAGGTACGACTTCCCGCGTGACAAGGCGTGCGGAGACGGCATCGCCGCGCACGCGCTGGACGTGCTCGCCGAGCTGGGCGTGACCGGCGCCGTCGACGGATATTCGCCGCTGCCCGCGCTGCGCCTGGTCGCGCCCGGTGGCGGCACGGTGGCCCGCACGCTGCCCCGGCCCGCGTACACGGTGCCGCGGAAGGTGTTCGACGCGCGCCTGGTCGAGGCGGCGGTCGGGGCCGGGGTGGAGCTGCGGCGACACACCGTCCGCGCGGTGGAGGTGTCCGCCGACCGGGTGGTGCTCGACGGGGACGTCGCCGGACGGGCGGTGGTCGGGGCGGACGGCGCGGGCTCGGTGCTGCGCCGGGCGCTCGGGCACCCGGTCAACCCGGACCGACACCTCGCGCTCGCCATCCGGGGCTACGCGCCCGCGCCGCCCGGCCCGCCCGAGCAGCTCATCGTCACGTCGGCGGCGCGCTGGCCCGCGTACGCCTGGGCCTTTCCGATCGGGGACGGGCGCGCGAACGTCGGGTACGGGGAGGTGCTGCGCGGTGAGCCGCTGACCCGCGCGCACCTGCTGGACCGGATGGGCGCACTGCTGCCCGGCACCGACCCGGCGACGGTGACCGACCTGCGGGCGCACCACCTGCCGCTCTCCACCCACCGGCCGGCGCCCGGCCGGGGCCGGGTGCTGCTGGCCGGCGACGCGCTGTCGTTGATCAACCCGTTCACCGGTGAGGGCATCTTCTACGCGCTGCGCTCCGGCGCGTTG
>NZ_CADEAU010000314.1 GCF_902825405.1 Micromonospora maritima
CGCGCCGGTCCCACCGGATCCGGTGCCCCGCCCGCCGGAGCCGCCCGGCCACGGCCAGGCCGCGCTCTTCGAGCCGCCGTCCGGCCCCGCCGGCCCGGGCGTCACGGCCCTGACCCGGGTGTACGCCGACCAGCTCGCCCGGATCGCCGCGACCACCCATCCCGGCCGGTTCCGGCTCCTGGTGGCCGCCGAGTCGGCCGGCGCGCTGGTCGCCGCCGAGATGGGCGCGGCCGGGCTGCCCTGGCGGGTCGACGTGCACGACGCGATCCTGGCGGAACTGCTCGGCGAGGCGTCGCCGGTCGGCGGGCCACCCCGCCGGCTGGCCGACCTGCAGGCGCGGATCGCCGCCGCGTTCGGCGTACGCCGGTTGCACGCCGACTCGCCGGCGGAGCTGTTGCGGGCGTTCGCCCGGGCCGGCGTGGAGTTGCCCAACACGCGGGCCTGGGTGCTGCGCGGGGTGGAGCACCCGGCGGTGCCGCTGGTCCTGGAATACAAGGAGCTCTACCGGATCTGGACGGCGCACGGTTGGGCCTGGCGCGACGCCTGGGTCTCCGGCGGCCGGTTCCACCCGGAGTACGTGCCGGGTGGTGTGGTGTCCGGCCGTTGGGCCACCCGGGGCGGCGGGGCGTTGCAGATCCCGAAGGTGATCCGTCGGGCCGTGGTGGCCGACCCGGGCTGGACGTTCGTGGTGGCCGACGCGGGCCAGCTCGAACCGCGGGTGCTCGCCGCGGTCTCCGGCGACGAGCGGCTGGCCGCCGCGGGCGGCGCCGGGGACCTCTACGCGGCGCTGGCCCGGGACGCCTTCGGTGGTGACCGGCCCCGGGCCAAGGTGGCGCTGCTCGGCGCGATGTACGGGCAGACCGGCGGCGCGGCGGTGCCGGCGCTGGCGGTGCTGCGGAAGAACTACCCGACCGCGTTCGGCTACGTGGAGGCGGCCGCCCGCACCGGTGAGGCCGGCGGTCTGGTCCGGTCGTGGTTGGGCCGCACCTGCCCGCCCGGCTCGGTCGGGTTCGCCGACGGGGACGACGCGACGCCGGACGGCGAGGCGGATCCGCACAGCCCGTCGGCCCGGGCGGCGCGGTCCCGGGGGCGGTTCACCCGCAACTTCGTCATCCAGGCCACGGCCGCCGAGTGGGCCTCGACGCTGCTGGCCACGCTGCGCACCGAGCTGGCCGGCACCGCTGCCGAGCTGGTCTTCTTCCAGCACGACGAGGTGATGGTGCACTGCCCGGCCGATCAGGCCGCCGCGGTCGCCGAGGCGGTGACCGCGGCCGGTGAGCGGGCCACCCGGCTGTTGTTCGGCGACACCCCGGTCCGTTTCCCGCTCGACCTGTCCACGGTGGACTGCTACGCCGACGCGGCATAGTCCCACAATTTTCCGATTTGCCCCGCTACCCGGCCCTGATCGTGCTCGTTGGGTCCGGTGTGCGTACGACGGGACGGACCGGGCGCGGCTGTGCCCGGTCCGTCCCCCTGGTCGAGGGGGCACCGCTGAACCGGATCGCTGCAATGATCATCGCCGCTGGTGGCGGTCGCCGCATCGGCGGCCCCGAGGCGTTGCTGCGCCAGGGCGAGCGGCCGCTGGTGAGCCAGATGATCGACACGATGACCGAGGCGGGCTGCGCCGACGTCGTGGTCGTGCTGGGCGCTGCGGCCGAGCAGGTGCGGCAGACCACCGACCTCACCGGCGCCACCGTGGTGGTCAACCGGGCCTGGGGGACCGGCGTGGGCTCCTCGATCCGGGCCGGGCTGGCCGCGTTGACCGACGACGGCATCGAGGCGGTCGTCGTGGTCCCGGTGGACATGCCCGGGCTCACCGCGACCGCGGTCCGCCGGGTGACCGCGCTGCCGTACCCGGACGTGCTGGTCTGCGCAACCTACGACGGCCTGCGCGGATACCCGATGCTCTTCGGCCGCCGGCACTGGTCCGGCATCGCCACGCTGGCCAGCGCCGACGTCGGCGCCCGGCCGTACCTGCTGGCGCACAAGGACCAGATCGTGGACATCGCCTGCGACTCGGTGGCCGACGGCAGCCGGATCGACAGCCCCGAACTGATGGCGCTCTACGGACTGTCCATCCCCGAGCAGCGCGTCGGCGCCTGAGCGTGAAGGAAGGGCCCCTTCTTAACGCCTGCGGTAGTGGAAGGGCCCCTTCCTAACAAGCGCGCACAGTGGGTGTCGGACCCCGGTGCCAGGATGTCACCGTGGCCTACGACGAGGACCTGGCGAACCGGGTGCGGGAGTTGGTCGGGCGTGAGCCCGGCATCACGGAACGACGCATGTTCGGCGGCCTGGCGATGATGCGGGGCGGGCACATGTCGGTGGTGGTGCGCGGCGCGGGCGGGCTGATGGTGCGGGTCGATCCGGCCGAGGTCGAGGCGGCGCTGGCCGAGCCCGGCGCCACGGCGACGGTGATGCGCGGGCGGGAGATGCGCGGCTGGGTGACCGTCGAGCCCGCCGCGTGCGAGCGCGACGCCGACCTGGCCCGCTGGGTCGATCGGGGCCTCCGCTGCGCCCGGGCCCTGCCGGCGAAGTAGCCCGCCCCGATAATCGGCTGCGCGTGACGCCGCTCCGCCCTACGCTCCCGACCTGTCGACAGACGCTCGGGGAGGCCGATCGGAGATGGACACCGCGATGACGAGTCACCTCTTCGCGATCAGCTTCGACGCGGCGGAGCCGCTGCGGCTGGCCCGGTTCTGGTCCGGGGTGCTGGGTCGGGAGATCGTGGACGACCCGCGCGAGGGGGTCGCGCTCCTGCCCGACGGCGAAACAGGCTTCCGCGTCCGCTTCCTCCCGAACCCGGATCCGAAGACCACGCAGAACCGGGTGCACTTCGACCTGACCAGCGGATCCCCGCAGGACCAGCGGGAGACGGTGGCCCGGGCGCTGGCCCTGGGCGGGCGGCACATCGACATCGGGCAGGGCCCCGACGACGGGCAGGTGGTGCTC
This sequence comes from Micromonospora maritima, assembly GCF_902825405.1. Taxonomy (GTDB): domain Bacteria; phylum Actinomycetota; class Actinomycetes; order Mycobacteriales; family Micromonosporaceae; genus Micromonospora; species Micromonospora maritima. The sequence continues at coordinate 2,950 of NZ_CADEAU010000314.1, forward strand.
GCCGACCCCGAGGGCAACGAGTTCTGCGTCATCGAGGCGGGCAACACCTTCCTCGCCGGCTGCGGGCCGATCGGCGCGGTGAACTGCGACGGCACCCGGGCGGTCGGCTACTTCTGGCGCGAGGCGCTGGGCTGGCCGTTGGTCTGGGACCAGGACGAGGAGACCGCGATCCAGTCGCCGCGCGGCGGCGCGAAGGTCACCTGGAGCGGCCCGCCACTGATGCCGAGCGACGGACGGGACCGGGTGCACCTCGACGTCGTCCCGTCGGGCGGCGACCGGGACGCGGAGATCGACCGGCTGCTCGCGCTCGGCGCGACCCGGGTCGGCGTGGGCCGGCACACGGCCGACGACGTGGTGCTGGCCGACCCCGACGGCACGGAGTTCTGCGTGCTGACGTCCCGCTGACCCGAGACGCCCGGCAGCCGTGGGACACTCGCCCGGACGGGGGAGGGGTCTGGTGTTCGTTCGTCATCTGGTGGGCATGGCCGCCGCCTGGCTCGTGGTCGTCGCCGAGGCGGTGGTCGGCTACCTCGGCCTGCTCGCGTACGCGCTGGTCACCGACGCCGACCCGGGCGGGCCGCTGGCCGGTCCGCTGCTGGTGCTGATCGCGGCGGCGGTCGGTCTGGCGCTGCTGCCGCTGCTCTTCCTGCCCGCCGTGGCCGTCGGGGAGGTGGCCGGCCGGAGCCGGGGAGCGGTCGCGACGTCGGCGCTCGCCGGGGTGGCCGCGATCGTCCTGTCCGTCGGGTACGCCTTCGCCACGGCGGTCGCCACGGACGTTCCCGCCGCCCGGGTCCCGGTCGTGGCGGGCCTCGTCGCGCTCGTGGTCCTTCCGCCGACGGCCGCGTACGCCCTCGCCGCCCGTGGCGTCGGGCGACTCCGCGACCGCGTCGGGTGGGGCAGACGCGCCGTCGCCCGCTGAGGCGCCGGCTCAGGCCAGGTCGAACAGCGCGTCCGCGTTGTCCCAGCAGACCGCGCGCAGCCAGTCGTCGCCCAGCTCCAGCCGGGCCAGCCCGTCGAGCTGCTCCGCGTACGGATAGGGGATGTTCGGGTAGTCGCTGCCCAGCAGCACCTTGCCGGCCAGGCCCAGCTCGCGCAGCCGGGGCCGCTCCGTCGGCGGGAAGGGCACGAACCGGTCGAAGAACGAGGTGAAGGCCATGGTGGTGTCGAGCCGGACCCCGGCGTACCGGTCGGCCAGGTCGAGGAACGCGGCGTAGTCGGGCGCGCCCAGGTGGGCCACGACGGTGGCCAGCCGGGGGTGCCGGGCGAGCAGCGCGGCGAACGGCTCCGGCCCGGTGTGCGCGGTGCCCACCGGGGCGTGCCCGGCGTGCACCACCACCGGCACGCCGGCGTCCGCGAGCAGGCCCCACACCGCGTCCAGGGCCGGGTCGGTGGGTCGGAAGCCGCCCACCTGCACGTGCACCTTGAAGACCCGGGCGCCGGCGGTGAGGGCGTGCGCGACGTACCGGGCCGCGTCCGGCTCGGGGAAGAACGTCGCCGACGGCAGGCACCCCGGGGTACGCGCCGCGAAGTCCAACGTCCACCGGTTCAGCGACTCGGCCATGCCGGGCCGGTGCGGGTACGCCAGCGCGGTGAACGTCCGCACGCCGAGCCGGCCCAGGTACGCGACCCGGGTGTCGTCGTCCCAGCGGTAGCGGATCGGCCACTCGGTGCCGACCAGCGGGCCGGCCGCGTCGAAGTAGGCCCACACCTTGGCCAGCAACCGGGGCGGCATGAAGTGGGTGTGCACGTCGGCCAGGCCGGGCAGCCCGAGTCGCCGCCAGAACGCCGGCACCGCCTCGTCCTCGGCCGGCGGCGGGAACGCGCCTGTCACACCTGGATGTCGAAGCGTTGCAGCACCGACGGCGCGACCAGCCCCACCGCGGCGAGCACGGCCAGCACGGTCAGCGCGGCCCGCAGCACGACCGTTTCGGCCTTGCTGCCGGTGCGCAGCGCGATCTTGTTGGGCAGGCCCACCATGGTCCACATCCGGCGTCGGATCGGGATCGGCCACAGGATCGGCACGCCGGCCCGGGTGATCATGTCGCCGAGGATGTGCACGAAGCAGCCCACACCCATGGCGAGGCCGATCATCGGATAGCCCCGGTCGCCGGGCAGGTTGGCGAACGTGAACCAGGCCGCGGCGGCCGACACCAGCGTGACCACCACCCAGCCGGCCCGTTCCGCCCACTCGTCGAAGAGCCCGCGCAGCGCCAGGCCGATCATGAAGAACAGGATGCCGACCACCGCCCACTTGCCGTAGTGGGCGCAGAGCGCGGTGGTGCCCCAGCCGACCAGCACGGTGAACGGGATGGTGTGGGTCAGCGTGCGGTGCCCGTTGTTGCGGCGCGGGTCCTTGCTGAGCTTGGTGGCGTAGTAGACGCCGAGGGAGATCTTCTCCATCACCTCGGCGACGAAGAGGCTGAACACGCCGAACGTACGGGCCACGGTGGCGCCGCCCTGGTTGCGGGTGACCTTGCCGGACAGGTCGAGGTCGGGAAAGAGCGCCCCGCCCGCGCAGACCGCGGTGCCCACCGCCAGCGCCAGCGGCGTCTGGTGGTAGTCGGCGAACTGGTCCAGCGCCCAGGAGCCGGTCAGCCACACCGCCGCGCCGGACAGCGCGTGGGATGGTCCCATCATCTCGGCTCGCCCTCCCCAGAGATCTTGATCGAGAAAACTACGCCACTGTAGTCAGGCCGTGCGACGGCGGGGCATCATCCGGACGGTCCACTGGGGAGGGGCGCCGGTGGACCCGGTGACGCCCGCCGGATCACCAGGAAGTATGTCGCCCCGACCCGGTACGCAGCCGCTGACTGTCGGTGATGAGACGCCTGTCGGTCAACCCGCGGTGCGGGTGGGCCGGATCGGCCGGATGCTCTCCCGGATCAGCGCGAACTGCTCGGCCGCGGCGGGCCAGTCGGCGTCGGAGGTGGTCCACCCCAGCGTCCATCCGGCCTCCTCGCCGGGCAGTACCCGCAGCGCGTGCATGCGTTCCCCGTACGGCGCGGTCCACCGGCACTCCCACGCCGCGCCGTCGCCGTCGGCGGCCAGCCGCACCTTCTGGTATTGAGGCAGCCGGCCGGCGGACGTCAGGTCCCGCTCGGAGGATCGCAGCCGGCCGACCGGGTCCCCGCCCGGGTAGGGCTCGACGCCGAGGATGCGCCGGGTGGCCGGGTCCTGGAAGCAGGTGGTGTCGCCCGAGCGGAGCTGGAGCCAGCCGGCGGGCAGGGCGATGTGGAACCCGCCGGTGTCGGCGGGCCAGACCCAGCCGGCGGGCACGGTGACCGCCGGGTCCGTCGGCGGTGGACCCTTCTGCACGGGTGTGCCCGCCACGTCGGGCCGGATGCAGGGAAACGGCGGGGCCGGCACGCCGCCGGGCCCGCCGGGCGGCCCGGGCGGACGG
>NZ_CADEAU010000315.1 GCF_902825405.1 Micromonospora maritima
AGGCCGGCGACCGCGCCGGCCAGGGCCGGCAGGGTCGTCAGGTACGCCCCGCCGGGCACCAGCACGGCGAGCAGCACCCCGAACAGGGCCAGCCAGGTCAGCCCGCCGAACGCCAGCGCGGCCGGGCCGACCCGGCGGCGGCTCAACGCGTACCAGCAGAGGAGTACCGCGGCGGCGAGCGCCACCACGGCGAGCCGGTACCAGACCGGACGGTACGGGTCGAGCAGCTCCGCGTACCCGGGGCGGACCGTGGTGATCGCGGTCCAGAGCAGCCAGGCGCCCACCGGGGCCACCACCAGCGGCACCAGGGTCAGGCCGACGCCGGCGGCGAGCGTGCCGGCGGTGGCCCGCCCGCGCCGGCGCAGCAGCCAGCCGAGCGCACCCACCGCGAGCAGTGCGGCCACGGCCAGCGGCAGGGTCAGCCAGCCGGGGTAGCGGACCAGCCCGCCGGGCACCGGGAAGTAGGTGTCGTCGTGGCCGGCGCGCAGGTCGCCCAGGTCGGTGCGGCCGAACTCGCGGGCCAGGCCGAGCGCGTTGTCACCGTGCATCTGGAGGCTGCCCCGGTCCATCCGGGCCGGCACGTCCAGCGGGGTGTGGTAGATCGCCCCGCCGTCGATGTAGGCCGAGTTCAGGCCGACGAACCTCTGGTCGAGGAAGGCGGTGAAGTCGGTGTCGTTGGGCAGCGCCCGGTAGATCTCCACCGCGAACGACGTACCCACCGGGTGCGGGGCGGCCCGACCGAAGACGTCCACCAGCTTCGCGTTGTTCCGCGAGGTCTCGAACATGATCACCGGGCCGGTGGAGCCGCGCGCCTCCAGGTTGAGCACCACCCCGCCGTCGGCGGCGAGCGGGTGGTCGGCGGCGAAGCCGGCGGCGCCGCACAGGCACGCCTCCTCCGCGTCGGTGAGCACGAAGACCACGTCGTTGCGGGGGCGCGGTCCGGCGGTCAGCGCCCGGGCCACCTCCAGGATGGTGGCGGTGCCGGCGGCGTCGTCGTTGCCGCCGGGCCCGGTCTGCACCGAGTCGTAGTGGGAGACGAGGAAGACCCTGCCGGTCGGGTCGGTGCCGGGGAGCCGGGCCACCACGTTGCGGACCCGGGCCAGGGTCGCCCCGCCGGCCGCGCCGCTGAGCTGCCCGGCCTCGGGCGCGACCGCGTCCTGCACCTCCGTCTCCAGGCCCAGCCCGCGCAGTGTGCCCACCAGGTGCTCGCGTACCCGGTCGTTGGCCTCGCTGCCGGCCACGTGCGGCCGGGCCGCGATCACCTCGACGTTCCGGAAGGCCCGGGCGGCGCTGAACTCGTCGGCCGGGGCGCTCGCCGGGCGCGGCGCCGGGGTGGACAGGTCGAGCAGGACGCCCGCCCCGACGGCGAGCAGCGCGACCAGCGCGGCGACGGCGGCGGGCAACCGGCGGCGCGGCTTGGTCAGCGCCCGGTCGGCGGGGCGGGTGGGGGGTGCGCCCACGGGGACTCCTCGGGGTGGATCTACGGGGGGTGGGCATCATCCTGCACCCCCGGGCGTCGCGGCGGCACCACCCGGTCGGTGCCTTGCCGCCCGGGCACCGCTCCCGGCGTAACATCGGTGGTCGGCCGTGCCGCTGTCCGGGTGGAAGAGGTTCACCGCCGACCCGTGCCGACGGCGGTCGTGTGGTGTGCGACCGTTTGTCTTAGCCTGGATCGCCCACGGCGCCCGGAAGGAGCCCGACATCACCAGCGAACTCCCGCGCCTCGCGGCGGTGACCCGGCCGCACGGGGGGAGCAGCGTGCCGGGTTCCGTCGTCGTGCCGCGGGCCGGTGCGGGGCTGCACGGCGGCCTTCCACCGGGCGAACGGCTGCGGGTGCTGCTGGTCGAGGACGACGAGGGCGACGCCTTCCTGGTCGGCGAGCTGCTCGCCGAGACCAACTCGATGATCGACCTGCTGGTGGCCACCAGCCTCAGCGAGGCCCGGCAGCGGGTGATGGGCGTGGACTGCGTCCTGCTCGACCTGGGCCTGCCGGACGCGCAGGGCCTGGACGGGCTGCGCCGGGTGCTGGAGATGGCCAGCGGCGCCGCGGTCTGCGTGCTGACCGGCCGCTCCGACGAGCACCTGGGCATCGTGGCGGTCGCCGAGGGCGCGCAGGACTACCTGGTCAAGGGTCAGGTGGACGGGGTCCTGCTGACCCGGGCGCTGCGCTACGCGGTGGAGCGCAAGCGGGCCGACGAGAACGCCCGCCGGCTGCGCGAGGTGGAGCTGCGCCAGGCCGAGTCGGCCCGCCTGGAACGCGGCCTGCTGCCGCAGCCGCTGATGACCACCGACGAGGTGTCGGTGCACACGTTCTACCGGCCCGGCCGGCATGCCGCGCTGATCGGCGGCGACTTCTACGACGTGGTGCAGACCCGACCGGACCGGATCGACCTGATCGTCGGCGACGTGTGCGGGCACGGGGTGGACGAGGCGGCGCTCGGCGTCGAGCTGCGTGTCGCCTGGCGGGCCCTGGTGCTGGCCGGGGTGCCGGACGACGAGGTGCTGCCCGCGTTGGAGCAGGTCCTGATGAGCGAACGCCGCCTCCAGGAGATCTTCGCGACGGTGGCGACCGCCCGGCTCGACCTGGCGTCGGCGCGGGCCACCGTGCGGCTCGCCGGCCACCCACCGCCGCTGCTGCTCAGCGGTGGCAGGGTCGCCCCGGTGCCGGCCAAGGGCGGCCTGCTGCTCGGCGTCCGACCCCGCCGCCCCGTCGCGTTCGACCTGGAGTTCGACACCGACGACTGGTCCCTGCTGATGTACACCGACGGCCTCATCGAGGGTCGGGTCGACGGCGGCGACGAGCGGCTGGACGTGCCGGGTCTGACCGATCTGCTGTCCGACCCGGCCAACCGGGCGGTACCGCTGGCCGAGCTGCCCGCCTGGCTGGTCGGCCGCGCCGAGCAGATCAACGGCGGCCCGTTGGCCGACGACGTGGCGATGCTGTTGGTCACCCGGGGCAGTGGCCGGTGAGCGCGAGGAGTGAGCCGGGTCTGCGAGCCCCGCAGTCGCGAACGGTGCAGGCCCGGTGACCGGTGAATCCGAGGAACGAGCGGAAGTGGGATCGGTGAAGGCGTACCAGCAGGGGTGGACCCTTCGGCGGCGGGTGGTCGCGCTCCTCGGCGTGGTGCTGGTGCTGCTGCTCGGCCTGGCCGCCGCGGAGGCGGCGGTCGCCGCGAAGAACCGGCAGAACATCGATGCGGTACTGCTCAAGACCGGCCCGCTGCGGGTCCAGGCGCAGGAGCTGATGAGCGTCCTGCTGGACCAGGAGACCGCGGTCCGCGGGTACGCGGTGAACGGCGACCGCAACGACCTGAGGCCCTACCAGGAGGGCGTGCGGCGCGAGCAGGACCTGATCGGGTCGATCCGGAACCTCTCCGCCGGCTACCCGGACGTGCGCCGGCAGCTGGACGCGGTGGAGCGGCAGACCGCGCAGTGGCGCGGCCAGGTGGCCGAGCCCGTGATCGCGACCACCGAGCGCAGCGGTCCGGCCGCCGGCCAGGCGCTGATCACCGACCAGACCCGGCAACAGTTCGACGGCATCCGGGCCTCGATCACGACGCTCCAGGACGAGGTCCTCACCGTCCGGCAGGAGACCGCCGCGCGGGTCAACACGACGAGCAACACGCTGGTCGTGCTGCTGATCATCGCGGCCCTGGTGGTGGCGGTGGCCGGCACGGTCATGCTGCTCTCGCTCGACCGGATCCTGATCCGCCCGCTGGCCGGCCTGGTGAGCCAGGTGCGGGAGGTGGCCGAGGGCGACTACCAGCACCACATCGAGGGGTCCGGTCCGCCGGAGTTCCGCCGGCTCGCCGACGACATCGACCTGATGCGGCAGAAGATCGCCCAGGAGCTGGACGAGGTACGCCAGGCCCGGGAACGGATCGAGTGGGTCAACAGTCAGCTCCAGAAGCAGGCCGAGGAGCTGACCCGCTCCAACCGTGACCTGGAGCAGTTCGCGTACGTGGCCTCGCACGACCTCCAGGAACCGCTGCGCAAGGTGGCCAGCTTCTGCCAGCTCCTCCAGCGGCGCTACGCCGGCCAGCTCGACGAGCGCGCGGACCAGTACATCGCGTTCGCGGTGGACGGCGCGCAGCGGATGCAGCGGCTCATCAACGACCTGCTCGCGTTCTCCCGGATCGGCCGGTTGACCACCGGCTTCACCGAGGTCGACCTGAACAAGGTGATGGGCGACGTGGCCGGGCAGACCGAGGCGGCCCGCCAGTACGCCGACGCGGAGCTGACCTGGGACGAGATGCCGACGATCCGCGGCGAGGAGCCGCTGCTGACCAACCTGCTGGCCAATCTGGTCAGCAACTCGGTGAAGTTCCGCCGCCCCGACGTGACGCCGAAGGTGCACGTGTCGGCCCGGCTGGTGGACGGCGAGTGGGAGATCAGCTGCCGGGACAACGGCATCGGCATCGAGCCCGAGTTCGCCGACAAGATCTTCGTGATCTTCCAGCGGCTGCACTCCAAGGACGCGTACCCGGGCACCGGCATCGGGCTCGCCATCGTCAAGAAGATCGTGGAATACCACGGCGGGCGGGTCTGGGTGGACACCGGCGCCGAGGAGGGCACGACGATCCGGTTCACGCTGCCGGCACTGGAGGCCGACGTCGAGGCGGCCCGGGCGGCCGAGCAGGCTGAGCGGGCCGAGGCCGCCGAGCAGGCCGAGGCGGCGGACCCGGTGGAGGGGCCGACCGGGGACGGGACGTCGACCGGGGAGAGCGCCGACGCCGCCCCACCCGAGGTCGCGCCTCAGCCGGACGGCCCGGTACGCGAGGAGTCGCCCGCGCGGGCGGACGGACACGGTACAAACGGTGGCATGAAGGAGACGGTGGGATGACCGCGCCTGCGGACGGCAAGAGCCCGATCGAGGTCCTGCTCGTCGAGGACGACCCGGGCGACGTGCTGATGACCCAGGAGGCGTTCGAGGAGCACAAGCTCCGCAACCGCCTCACGGTCGTCTCCGACGGCGCGGAGGCGCTGGCCTACCTGCGTCGCGAGGGCCCGTACGCGGACGCGGTCACGCCCGACCTGATCCTGCTCGACCTGAACCTGCCCCGCCGCGACGGCCGGGAGGTGCTGGAGGAGATCAAGAAGGACGAGCTGCTGCGGCGGATCCCGGTCGTGGTGCTCACCACCTCGCAGGCCGACGAGGACATCCTGCGCAGCTACCAGCTGCACGCCAACGCCTACGTGACCAAGCCGGTGGACTTCGAGCGCTTCATCTCGGTGGTCCGCCAGATCGACGAGTTCTTCGTCAGCGTGGTCAAGTTGCCGCCGCGTGGCTGACCCGCTGCTGGACGACGTCGGCGCGCTGCTGCGGGAGGCGGCGGCCGACGTCGTGGTGCCGCTGTTCCGCCGGCTCGACGCGTCCGACATCTCCGAGAAGGCGCCCGGCGAGGTGGTGACCGTCGCCGACCGCGAGGCCGAGAAGCTGATCTCCGAAGGGCTGCGACGGCTGCGGCCGGGCTCGGTGGTGGTGGGCGAGGAGGCCGTCGCCGACGATCCCGACCTGCTGCGGCACCTGCACGGCAGCGGCCACGTCTGGCTCGTCGACCCGGTCGACGGCACGTCCAACTTCGCCGCCGGGCGGCGGCCGTTCGCGCTGATGGCGGCGCTGCTCACCGACGGCGTGCCGGTGGCCTCCTGGGTCTACGACCCGCTGGACGGCACGATGGCGGCCGGCCGACTCGGCGCGGGCACGACGCTCGACGGCACGCCGGTGCGGGCCGCCGGGTCGGCGCCGGAGCCGGGCGCGCTGCGCGGCACCGCGATGACGAAGTTCCTGCCGGCGGACTTCCGCCGCGACGTGGAGGCCGGCGGTCGGCGGCTCGGTGAGCTGCTGCCCGGCCAGCACTGCGCCGGCCGGGAATACCTGGACATCCTCACCGGCGTTCAGCAGTTCGTGCTGTTCTGGCGCACGCTGCCCTGGGACCACACCCCCGGCACGCTGCTCGTGCGGGAGGCCGGCGGGGTGGCCCGCCGCTTCGACGGCACCGACTACCACCCGGCCGACGAGGGCCGGGGCCTGCTGGTCGCCGCGAACGAGGAGATCTGGGACGAGGTGTACGCGGCGCTGCTGGCCCGCTGATCGGCGCTGGGCGACGGCCGCGACACGCTGCGTCGACGTTACGCGCTCCGCGCCCTCGCCGGCCTGGCGCGACGCGCACGGTCCGGTATCGTGACCGGCGGTCTCCGCCAGCAGGCCGCCGCCCGGCGCCGGCGGAGACGCCGCCGCGCACGGTCGACTCGGGGGGCCGGCGGTCGACGGAAGGACCAACAGTGCCCAGGACCAGGCTCACCGGCCGGCGCGTCCGCCGGTCGTT
>NZ_CADEAU010000316.1 GCF_902825405.1 Micromonospora maritima
CGCCGCGTCCGCTCCTCGGCCGCCGTCGGAGCCGGACCGCACGGCGGCCGGACGGCGACGGGCCCGGCGCCCCCAGGGGACACCGGGCCCGGCTACGGTCGTCGGATCACCAGCTGAGGTAGCCCGCCTGGGTCTGTACGTTCAGCTCGGGCACCAGGAGGAACTGGGCCAACCAGGTGCGCGGGTCACGCAGTTCCAGCACGTCCAGTCCCTTCTGGATGTCGCTGGAGTAGATGTGGCCGTTGTACCAGTAGGCCGACCAGGACCCGCCGGTGCGCAGCTGCGTGGCGTCCAGCGGCCCGCGCTCCCAGTAGGCGATCTCCTTGGGCTTGCGCGAGTCGGTGAAGTCCCACACCGAGATGCCGCCCTGGTACCAGGCCTGGACCATGATGTCGCGGCCGGGCACCGGGATCAGCGAGCCGTTGTGCGCCACGCAGTTCTCGGTGTCCGCGTTGACCCGCGGGATCTTGTAGTAGCTGCGGAACTCCAGCTTGCGGGCGTCGCCGCGGCCGGTGATGTCGTAGATGGCGTCCGCGCCGCGGTTCGGCCCGACCACCTCGTTGCAGGTCGCCGCGCCGCCACCGCCCAGCTCGTCGGTGAAGACGACCTTGGTGCCGGCGTTGTTGAACGTGGCCGAGTGCCAGAACGCGAAGTTCTCCGCGTCGGTGACCCGCTCGATCACCCGGGGCGCCTCACGGTTCTTGATGTCCAGCAGGATGCCGTCACCCATGCAGGCGCCCGCGGCCAGGTCCTTCGACGGGTACGCGGTGATGTCGTGGCAGCCGGTGGTGGCCGACGACTGACCCGGGACGCCCGGGTAGCCGCCGTCCGGGAACAGGTTCGGCGTGGCGACCACGGAGGCGGTGGTGGGGTTCTTCACCGGCACCTTGACGATGGAGATGGAGTCGTGCGGCGGCTGGCAGTCCGGGAACTCGGCCCGCGGGCTGTACGACGAGACGTACAGGTAGACGTTGCGCCTGTCCTTGCCCGGCACCAGGGTGTGGGTGTGCGAGCCGCAGGCCGTCTCCACCGACTTGATGTAGCGCGGGTTGCGCTTGTCGCGGATGTCGAAGATCTTGATGCCCTCCCAGGACTCCTTCACCGACGCCGGCTGGGTGGTGCTGGCACAGGAGTCGTCGTTGCGGGAGGAGTCGGTCGACAGGAAGAGCAGGTTCCCGTGGACCGAGACGTCGTTCTGCGAGCCGGGGCAGAGCACCTGCGAGACGATGCTCGGCCGGCTCGGCCGGGAGACGTCGTAGATGACGAAGCCGTCGTAGTTGCCGACGAACGCGTACCGGCCCTGGAAGGCGATGTCGGTGCCGAGGGCGGCCGTGGTGTCGAAGGGGGCCTGCTTCGGCAGGTTCGCCACCTGTCGCAGGTTGGGGCTGCTGGAGATCTCGTCGACCCCCGGGACGGCGTCCACGGTGGCCGGAGCCGCCTGGGGGACCTCCTGCGCGCTGCTCGGCGGCGCGGCGACCACGCCGGCGAGCAGCAGGCCGGCGGCGGCGAGACCGACGAAACGGGTACGGGACGTGCGGATGCTGATCACCGGCAACACCCTTCGAAAGGGGGATGATGATTCGCCACACCTTACCGATTCGTGACGGCTATCAATGTGATCCCGGTCACATCCGGGAACTTTCGTCTATGGATAGGATCGCTGTCACCTCGACCGGAGGGAGGGCCGTATGACCGGTCGGCAGGCACGCGTGTGGTATGCCGTCACAGTGCTGGCAGCGCTCCTGGTGATCGGCGGACTGGCGCTGACCGGACGCGGCGACACCCGCCCGGCGGCGGCCCGACCGAGCCCGGCCGGCGCCGTCCCGAGCCCGACGGACACCGTCTCGGCCCCGCCCGTGCTGGTCCCCGGCCGCCCCGGCGAGCCGGCGGCCACCCGTCCCGCCGCAGAGGTCCGCGACGCCGCGCCGCCGCGGTGGAACGGCCTCGACGTCTGGTACGTGCGGATGATGATCCCGCACCACGAGCAGGCGCTGGAGATGGCGAAGCTGGCCCCCGACCGGGCCGCCGATCCCCGGATCCGGGCCGTCGCCGACCGGATCCGGGCCGCCCAGGGACCGGAGGTCGGGGTGCTGCGCGCCTGGTTGAGCGCCCGTGAGCTGCCGGCCGAGGTGGCCGGCCACGACCACGCCACCATGCGCGGGATGCAGTCCGCCGACGCGATGCGGCAGCTCGCGGACGCCCGGGGAGCGGCGTTCGACGCGCTGTTCGTGCGGATGATGACCGACCATCACCAGGGCGCGGTGGTGATGTCCACCGACCTGCTCAAGGTGGGCGCCGACCAGGCCATGCAGGAGTTCGCCAACGCCGTCGCGGTCGAGCAGTCCGCCGAGATCACCCGCATGCGCGCCCTCCTCCCCTCCTGACCCACCCCACCCGACCTGACCCGCCGATCATGAAGTTGACGGTGACGAATCGGACGGTCCCGGCAGTCAACTTCATGATCGACAGCAATCCGGCGGCTGACGCGGTGGGCATCGACGGGGCCGCCACCCCGTACGCTGGGTGACCGTGGACCGCCTGATCCTCGGCCGCCCGCTGCGCGGTGTCGCCTTCGACGCCGCCGTCTCCGGGCTGGTCGTCCTCTTCGCCGTGCTGGGCCTGCTGGCCGAGCAGGGCGGGCTGCCGGCGTTCGCGGTCGGCGTGGCGATGGCGGTGGCGCTGTTCTTCCGGCGGACCCACCCGTCGCTGGTCGCCCTCGCGGTGGCCGCTCTGGCGCTGATCCAGGTGATCGTCGGCTGGGGCCCGCTGGGCTACGACATCGGCGTGCTGATCGCCCTCTATAGCGTGGTCAAGTACGCCGCCCGGGCGCGCGACGGCGTCCTGGCCGGGGTCGGCGCCGCGATCGGCGTGCTGCTCTCCGCGCTCTCCTGGCCCGGGCCGTCGCCCTGGTGGGCGGGGGCGCTCTACTACGGCCTGGTCACCGGTGCGGTCTGGCTGGTCGGGCTGAACGTGCGGACCCGCCGGCTCTACGTGCTCAGCCTGGAGGAGCGGGCCGCGACGCTGGAACGGGAGCGGGAGGCGGAGTCCCGGGCGGCGGTGGCCGAGGAGCGCACCCGCATCGCCCGGGAGCTGCACGACGTGGTGGCGCACAGCATGGCGGTCATGATCGTGCAGGCGGACGGCGTGCGGTTCACCCTGGACCGGGATCCGGCGACCGCGCGGGAGGCGGCGAAGGTGGTGGCGGACACCGGCCGGCAGGCGCTGGAGGAGATGCGGCGGCTGGTCGGGGTGCTGCGCGAGCCGAGCCGCCCGGAGCCGGTCCCGGTGACCGGTGAACCGGCTGCCGAGCCGGCGCACCGGCGTCCCGCGCTGGTGGAGCTGCCCGCGCTGCTCGACCGGTTCCGCGCCGCCGGGCTGCGGATCGCCTGCACCGGCGCCGGCACCCCGGTGGCGCTGCCGCCCGGCCTGGAACTGACCGTCTACCGGGTGGTGCAGGAGAGCCTGACCAACGCGCTCAAGCACGCCGGCGTGGGGGCGTCGGTCGAGCTGACGCTCGACTGGGACGCCGACGCCGTCGTGGTCCGGGCCGTCGACGACGGGCGCGGCCGTCCGGTGGTGCGGCCGGCGCCGTCCGGCGGGCACGGCCTGGTCGGCATGCGGGAACGTGTCGGGGTGTACGACGGCAGCCTCGCCGCCGGACCGACGCTGGCCGGCGGCTGGCGGGTGGAGGTACGACTGCCGCTGCCCGCGCCGGCCGGAACCGAGGAAGGGAGCGCGGCGGCGTGACCGTGCGGGTGATGATCGTCGACGACCAGGCGCTGGTGCGCGCCGGATTCCGGATGGTGCTCGACTCCCAACCCGACCTGGCCGTGGTCGGCGAGGCGATCGACGGCGCGGACGCGCTGCGGGTGCTGGACCGGGTCGAGGTCGACGTGGTGGTGATGGACCTGCGGATGCCCACCATGGACGGGGTGGAGGCGACCCGGCGGATCTGCGCCCGCTCCACCGCTGGGCGTCCCCGGGTGCTGGTGCTCACCACCTTCGACACCGAGGCCGACGCCTTCGCCGCGCTGCGCGCCGGGGCGAGTGGCTTCCTGCTCAAGAACGTGCCGCCGGAGGAACTGCTCGCCGCGATCCGGGTGGTCGCCGAGGGCGACTCGGTGGTGGCCCCGTCGATCACCCGGCGCCTGCTCGACCGCTTCGCCGGGCAGCTCGGCCCCGCGCCGGTGGAGGACCCGCGCCTGGCCCAGCTGACCGAGCGGGAGCGGGAGGTGCTGTTGCTCGTCGCGCAAGGGCTGTCCAATGCGGAGATCGCCGGGCGGGTGCACGTCGCGGAGGCGACGGTGAAGACCCACGTGGGCCGGATCCTGGCCAAACTCCAGCTCCGTGACCGGGTCCAGGCCGTGGTGCTGGCGTACGAGAGCGGGCTGGTCACGCCCGGCGGCTGACCCGGCGTACGCCTCGGGTCGTACGGGTCCGGCCGGTCGGGGGCGACCGGGGGAGTACCGAGGTCGAGCGCGCAGGTGGAGATCACCTCCCGGGCGCCGGCCATAGCGTCGGAAGGGTCACCAGACCGCCTCCGACGGGAGCACCATGTCGTCCGCAACCCCGACCACCGGCGTCGCCGTCGCCGCCCGTGACCTGCGCATGGAGTACGGCGTGGGACAGCACCGGGTCGTCGCCCTCGACGGCGTCGACCTCGACGTCGCCGCCGCCCGGTTCACCGCCGTGATGGGTCCCTCCGGGTCCGGCAAGTCCACCCTGCTGCACTGCCTCGCCGGCCTGGACCGGCCGTCGGGCGGCACCGTCGAAATCGGCGGGGTCGACCTGGCCCGGCTCGACGACCGCCGGTTGACCCGGCTGCGCCGGGACCGGATCGGCTTCGTCTTCCAGAAGTTCAACCTGCTGCCCACGCTGACCGCGCAGGAGAACGTCGTGCTCCCGCTGGCCATCGCCGGGCGGCGGCCCGATCCGGCCTGGCTGCGACAGGTGGTGGCCGCCGTCGGCCTGACCGACCGGCTCGGTCACCGGCCGGCCGAACTCAGCGGTGGCCAGCAGCAGCGCGTCGCGGTGGCCCGCGCGCTGGTCACCCGGCCGTGGGTCGTCTTCGCCGACGAGCCGACCGGCAACCTGGACTCCCGTTCCGGGGCGGAGGTGCTGCGCCTGCTGCGGGAGGCCGTGGACACCCTCGGGCAGACCGTCGTCATGGTCACCCACGATCCGGCCGCCGCCGCGTACGCCGACCGGGTGGTCTTCCTGGCCGACGGCCGGCTCGTCGACGAGCTGCACGCCCCGACCACCGCCCGGGTACGCGACGCGCTGAGCCGCCTCGAGCCGGCCGCGACGCCGGCGGGGCGGTGACCGGGATGCTGCGTCTGACCCTGCGCCAGGTCCGGGCCGACGGCCTGCGGCTGCTGCTCTCCTCGCTGGCGATCGTGCTCGGCGTCGCCTTCGTCGCCGGCACCCTGATGGTCACCGACGACATGCGGGCCGGGGCCTACGCCCGCGCCGGCACCTTCGACAGGCACACCGACCTGGCCGCCTATGCCGGCCGGGTACCGCTGTCGCCGGCCCTGGTCGACCGGGTCCGTGCGGTGGACGGGGTGGCCGCCGCGGCGGGGGAGCTGACCGGCAGCGCCGGGGTGCTCGGCGCCGACGGCCGGCCCGTGCTCGGCTACGCCGTGCTCGCCGCGATCCCCACCGAACCGGCCCTGCAGTCCTACGACGTGGTCGCCGGCCGGCTGCCGCAGCGCGCGGGCGAGCTGGTCCTGGACGAGGAGACCGTCGCCGAGCAGCGCTTCACCCTCGGCGGGCCGGTGTCGGTCGGTGGGGCCGGTGGGGCGGCCCGGGCGTACACCCTGGTCGGTGCCGTCGACGTGGCCGGGACGTCGCGCGACGTCGGCGGGCCGTTCATCGGCCTGGTGGGCGCCGACGCCCTCGCGGTCGGGGGTGAGCGCGGCTACGGGCGGATCATGGTGGCCGCGCGTCCCGGGACGGACGTCTGGGCGCTCGTCGACCGGGTCCGCGCGGCGGTGGGCCCGGACGTCACGGTCCGCGACCGCGCGGCCGTGCTCGACGCGGCGGTCGCCGACGCCGTCCGCGACCTGCGGCAGTTCGAGCTGCTGCTGGGTACGTTCGCGGCGGTGGCGGTGGTGGTGGCCGGCTTCGTCATCGCCAACACGTTCGCGATCGTGCTCGCCCAGCGTACCCGGCGCACGGCGTTGCTGCGCCTGGTCGGGGCGACCCGGGGGCAGGTCTACCGGGCGACGCTTGTCGAGGCGGCGCTGACCGGGCTGGCCGCCTCGGCGGTCGGGGTGCTGGTCGGCACGGGACTGGCCGCCGGCCTCGGCGCGCTGCTGGGGGCG
>NZ_CADEAU010000317.1 GCF_902825405.1 Micromonospora maritima
GCTCCGGCGAGCGCAGCGCGTCCACCGCGGCGGCGCTCGCGGCGGCCCCGGCCGGACCGCGTACGCCGTCGGCGACCGCGAGCAACGTGTCGTCGGCGTACGCGGTGTCCTCGTTGGAGTCCCGGACCGCGCCGGTCTCGCAGCGCGCGGCGTACCGGAATCGGATGTCGGGCATGGTGGTGCCTGTCTCGGTGAGCTGGTCGACGAGGAGCGCGACGGCCCGGCCGCGGGTGACGGTCTCCGCGCTGACCCGTCGCCACCAGGCGTCCAGCGCCTCTGCGGCGGCGGCCGGCGGCAGGGCGCAGACGGTCGCGATCTCGGCCAGCGGCATGCCGGCCCGGCGCAGCGCGCCGATCAGCCGGGCCCGGTCGAGCTGCTCGGGCGCGTAGTAGCGGTAGCCCGAGTGCGGGTCCACCGCCGCCGGTGGCAACAGGCCGGAGTCGTCGTAGAGCCGCAGCGCCTTGGGCGTCAGTCGGGCCGCGCGGGCGAACGCCCCGATGGTCATCAGTCGCACGGTCGCCCTCCTCCTCGCGCCGGCCCCGGTGGCCGGCGCGGACCACGCTGGGCCCTGTCGCAGGGGACGGGTCAAGCCGCGACGGCCGCCAGCTTGGCCAGCATCCGGCCCAGGTGCGGCTCGACCGTGCCGGCCGGCGCGTCGGTCACGTCGGCCGGCGTCCACCAGCGGATGCCCCGGAACTCGACCGGGTCGGGGGTGAAGCGCTGGTCGCGGTGGGCGGTCAGCGCGTACCAGAGGCTGACGTCGGTGTGCCGCTGCTCCGGCGGCCCGACGGTCTCGGTGACGGTGAGGAACGCCGGCCGCTCCCCGAACGGCGACGCGAAGACGGCGGGCACGCCCAGCTCCTCGCGCAGCTCGCGGCGCACCGTCTCGGTCGGGTGCTCGCCCGGCTCGACGTGGCCCCCGCTGGGCAGCCACATGCCGGCGTTGCGGTGGTCGACAAGCAGCACCGCGCCGTCGGCCGGGTCGCGGAGCAGGAAGTAGGCCACCAGGTGTGGGGACGGGGTCCGTGGCCTGGCGCGGCGGAAGATGTCCTCCGTGCCGGCCAGCCAGGCCAGCGTCGCCTCCCGGTGCCGCGCCTCCAGCTCGTCGCCCGGTGACAGTTCCTCGACCAGGGCTCGGATCTCGTCCCGCATGCCGCCGATGCTGCCAGCCGGGTACGACGGTGTCAGGCCGCCGGGGGCGGGTTGGCGTCGACCGCCGCGCGGACGAACTCGCGTACCCGGGTGGTGGTGTTGCTGGCCAGCCAGACCGGGCCGCGCCGGATCGGCGGCGCGTCGTGGATCGGCACGTAGGCCAGGTCCGGCCGGGCGTGGTAGCGCCGGGTCTGCTCGCCGACCGGCAGGACGCCGCGGCCCAGCGCGACGAGCGCGAGCATCTCGGAGTACGTGCCACCGACCGGCCCCTTCGGTACCGGCCGGCCCGCCGGGGTCCGGTCCGGCGTGCGGTCCTGCTTGAACGCGGCCGACGTGACCGCCGGGTACTGCACCACCGGATAATCGCCGAGCACCTCCAGCGACACCGACTCCGCGCGGGCCAGTGGGTGGTCCGCGGCCACCGCGAGCATCCGCCGCTCGTGCAGCAGCGCCGGGCCGTTCGCCATGCCGTCGAACGGGTACGCGGCGATCAGCACGTCGATCGTGCCGTCCACCAGGCTCGACCGGGTGGTGGCCAGCGGGGCCTCGTGCACGTGGACCGCGCAGTCCGGGTGCCGCTCGGTGAACCGGGCCACGGCGCGGAGCAGCACCGGCGCGGCCGACTCGCCCACGTACGCCACGCGCAGCTCGCCGGTGAGCCCGCGACCGGCGTCGACGGCCCGCTGGACGGCCTCCTCGATGCCGGCCACCAGCGGGCGCATCTCCTCGGCCAGGCGGGCGCCGATCGGGGTGAGCCGGACGACCCGGCTGGTCCGCTCGAACAGCGGCGCGCCGATCCGCCGTTCCAGCCGGCGCACCACGTGACTGATCCGCCCGGTGGTCACGCCGAGCCGCTCGGCGGTGCGCCCGAAGTGCAGCTCGGAGGCCAGGGTCAGGAACGCCTCGATCTCGTACCGCTCCAGCACCCGGCGCTCCCGTCGTTGACTCCCGGTCAACGATGGTAGTGCGATCGGGGCTTGGTCCCGGCCCCGCGTCCGACCAGGCTCGACGGTGTTCCCCAGACACGATCCAGGAGGATTCCGATGACGATGCGGGTGACCGGGTTCGACCACCTGGTGCTCACGGTGAGCGACGTCGAACGCTCCCTCGACTTCTACTGCGGCACGCTCGGGCTGGCCCCGGTGCGGGTCGACAGGTGGCGCGCCGGGGAGGTGTCCTTCCCGTCCGTACGCGTCGACGCCGGCACCATCATCGACCTGGTCCGGGGCGATCCGGGCGGCTCCAACGTGGACCACTTCTGCCTGGTGGTGGAACCGCTCGACTGGCAGCCGGTGGTCGAGTCGGGCGTGTTCACCGTGCTGACCGGGCCGGTGCCGCGCTTCGGCGCCCGGGGCACCGGCACCTCGATCTACGTCCGCGACCCCGACGGCAACACCGTCGAACTGCGCTCCTACCCTCCGGGCGAGGTTGGCTAGCCTGGCGCGATGCCGCAGCTCGAACGCCTCGCCGCCCGCCACGCGTACCTGGTCCACCGGTTCGAGTGGCAGAACCGGGCCTACTTCGCCCGGTTCGTGCCCGACCGGGGCGACGACTACTTCGACGAGTTCGGCGACCGGCTCGCGGCGTTGCTCGTGGAGCAGGACCGGGGCACGTGCCACTTCCACGTGCTGGTGGACGACGACGGCTGGGTGATCGGACGGTTCAACCTGGTGGACGTGGCCGACGGGAGCGCCGAGCTGGGCTACCGGGTGGCCGAACGCGTCAGCGGGCGCGGCGTCGCCCAGGAGGGCGTCCGGCGGGTCTGCGAGCTGGCCCGCGACGGGTACGGCCTCCGCCGCCTGGTCGCCTCGGCGGCGCTGGCGAACCCGGCCTCGCTGGCCGTGCTCCGGCGCACCGGGTTCGTGCCGGACGGCGAGGTGGACCTGGGCGGCCAGCCCGGCCTCCGGCACGTCCGCGACCTGACCCGGGAATCTCCGGTCTGACCGGGGCGGCCGTGCGCCGCTCCGGTCACGCTCCGAGCAGGGTGCCGAGGTCGCGGGCGAACCGGGTGGTCTCCTCGCCCGCCTCCAGCACGAAGACGCACCGGGCCGACCAGCCCGTGTCGTCGGCGTCGTGACCGGGCCGGCGCAGGGTCACGCCCAGCGTGACGTGCCCGCGTCCGTCGTGCCGCGCGTCGAGGGCGAGCTGCCCGCCCAGCGAGCGCCACGTCCTGACCCCCGGCCACCCGGCCCAGCCGGCCGCCAGCTCGTCGAGGAAGGCCGGCAGCGTCGTCACCTGCGGACCCGCCATGGGTACGCCGTCCAGCTCCGCCACGGTCGACGCGGTCAGCCCGTCCTCCCGCAACTCCATCACGGCGGTGTGGACGTAGCCGTCCCCGTACGGGTCCACCGGCGGGTGGACGGTCCACCGGGGGCCGGCACCCCGGCCCAGGACGTACGGCTCCTTCATGACCCTATGATCCACACCAGACCGCCGAGGTGGCGGTATCCAACGGGCCGCGACCCCGCCACCTCCCCGAGCTGGAGTCGATCAACCGGGCGAGTCCGGTGACCCGGGACCCGGTCGAGCCCTACGAAAGCGGATTCCGTCAGGCGGGGCGCCGGGTCAGGACCCGGGGCCCGGCCTCGGTGATCGCGACCGTGTGTTCGGAGTGCGCGGTGCGGGAGCCGTCGGCCGAGCGGATCGTCCAGCCGTCCTCGTCAAACTTGATCTTGTCAGTGGTGCGGCAGAACCAGGGCTCGATGGCGATGGTGAGGCCGGGGTCGAGCCGCAGGCCGCGGCGGGGACGACCGCTGTTGGCCACGTGCGGGGCCTCGTGCATGGTGCGGCCGATCCCGTGGCCGCCGAACTCGCCGTTGACGCCGTACCCGTAGGAGCTGGCGACCTCGCCGATGGCGGCGGAGACGTCACCGAGGCGGCCGCCGGGCCGGGCGGCGGCGATGGCGGCCTCCAGGGCGACCTCGGTGGCCTCGATCAGCGTGAGGTCGGCCGGGTCGGGGGTGCCGACCACGACGGAGAGCGCGGAGTCGGCGACCCAGCCGTCGATGCCGACCGCCATGTCGATGCTGAGCAGATCACCGTCGCGCAGCACGTAGTCGTGCGGGAGACCGTGCAGCACCGCGTCGTTGACCGACAGGCACAGCACGTTACGGAACGGTCCGCGGCCGAACGACGGGGCGTAGTCCCAGTAGCAGGACTCGGCGCCGCGCTCCTTGATCCGCCGCCGGGCGTGGTGTTCGAGGTCCATCAGGTTCACGCCGACGTCGGCGACGGCGCCCAGTTCGGCGAGCAGTTCGCCGACGAACCGGCCGGTCACCGCCATCCGGTCGATCTCCTCGACGGACTTCAGCTCGATCACGACAGCCTCCCTCTTCCGTTGCGGTATTTTTATACCACGCCGGCTCGGTGCCGCCTCCGGAGGGATATCCTGCTCGCATGGTTCGCCAACCGCTCACCGCCGAACAGATCGCCGCAGGTCAGCGCCTCGGCGTCGCCCTCCGTGCCGCGCGGGCCGGGCGCAGCCTGGGCGAGGTGGCGCTGGCGGCCGGCATCTCGCCGGAGACGCTGCGCAAGATCGAGGCGGGTCGTCTCCCCGCGCCCGCGTTCGGCACCGTGGTCTGCCTCAGCCAGGCCCTCGGCGTCCCGCTCGCCGACCTGGCCGACGTCTGGCTCGCCGACATGCGCGTCCGCCAGGCGTCCTGACCGCCGGCGAAATCACGTTGTCGGCCCCGGTGCGGGCTGCGAGGCTCTGCCCGTGATCGACAAGCCGGACGTCGACGAGCGGTCACTGGCCGCCGAGGTGGGTGCCGCCTGGGCGATGGACGTCGCCGACCTCGTGTTCCTGCCGGTCGGGCTGGACGGGCGCGCCTGGGCGTACCGGGTCGACACCGCCCACGGCGAGCGCTACTTCCTCAAACTGCGCCACGGGGCGTTCACCCGGGCGGCCGTGTCGCTGCCGGGCTTCCTCCGCGCGCGCGGCATCCGGCAGGTCGTCGCGCCGATCGACCCGCCCGACGGCGGCACCGGTCGCGCGTTCGGGGACTACCGGCTGCTGCTCTACCCGTTCCACGACGGCGGCAGCCTCTGGAGCCGTGGGCTCACCGACCGCCAGTGGACCGAGTACGGCGAGTTCCTGGGCCGGCTGCACGCCGTCACGCCGAGCGCCGAGGTCGCGGCGGTGCTGCCGGTCGAGACGTACCTGTCGAGCGCGGGCGAGCGGCTGCGGACCCTCGGCGGGCAGGCCGCGGCGAGCCCCGACCTCGCCGGCTTCTGCGACCGGTACGGCGACGCGCTGCACCGGCTGTCGGCGACCGTCGACGACCTCGCCGCCCGGGTCCCCCGGGGTCGACACGTCGTCTGCCACGCCGACATCCACCCCGGCAACCTGATCGCCGACGGCGACGGCCCCCTGCACGTCGTGGACTGGGACGCGCCGATCCTCGCGCCCCGCGAGCGCGACCTGATGTTCGTCCTCAGCCAGGACTTCGGTGACCATCCGATCGACGCGCACCGCGCCGAACTCTTCCGTCGCGGCTACGGCCCGTGGGAGCCCGATCCGACGACGCTGAGCTACTACCGCGGCGAGCGCCACCTCGACGACGTCGCCGCGTTCCTCGGCAGCATCCTCGACTCCGGCGGCAGCCCGGAGTCCCGCGCCAACGACCTGCACTGGCTGACCCGTATCGCCGAGGCCGTCGCCCACCCCGACTACGCGCCCTGACCGGCGCGGAAAACCGTTGGTGGACCGCGGCGACCACTGCTAGCTTCCGGGAGGCCGTGCTGGGAACGAGGAGGTGGTACCCGTGAACGTATCGACGTGGGTGCTCCCCTCCGGGGTCACGGTCGGGCGGTAGGTCGTCCGGGAGCGCCGTTCAGCGCACTCCCGAAAGGCACCACCGTGCGATTCATCTCCGAACGACACCTCGACGACGGCGTACGCGAGCGCGAGTTCACCCTCGACGAGGTCCCTGGCCTCCTGTGGACCCCGCCATCGACATCCGGGCCGACGCCGCTGATCCTGCTCGGCCACCCCGGCGACCTGCGCCGGATGTACCCGCGCCTGGCGGCCCGGGCCCGGCACGCCGCGGCGGCGGGCTACGCCTCGGCCACCCTCGAGCTGCCCGGCGCCGGCGAC
>NZ_CADEAU010000318.1 GCF_902825405.1 Micromonospora maritima
CGCGCCGTCGGGCCGCGGCGCGGTCGGGTGGTACGCGTCGGTGTTCACCCCGTAGCCGGCGACCTCGGCGTAGCCGGTCGCGCCCCGGGCGGCGGCGTGCCCGGCCCGTTCCAGCACCAGCAGCGCCGCGCCCTCGGCCAGCACGAAGCCGTTGCGCCGCTTGTCGAACGGTCGGCTCGCCTCGGCGGGGTCGTCCCATCCCCGGGCCAGCGCCCGGGCGTTGCCGAACGTGTCGGCGAACGTGCCGAACAGCGGCGCCTCGCTCGCCCCGCACACCACCACGTCGGCCTCGCCGGCGCGGATGAGGCGTACCCCGTCGGCGACGGCCTGGGCGCCGGAGGCGCAGGCCGTGCCCACCGCCGAGCTGTAGCCGCGAATGCCGTGCGCGATCGCGACCCGGGCCGAGGGCATGTTCGGCAGGATCCCGGTGAGCAGGTATGGGCTGACCGCCGCCCGGCCGCGCGCGGCCCGGGCCAGCACCTGGCTCTCCAGGGTGGACATGCCGCCGACGCCGCCGATGATCACTCCGATCCGTTCCGGGTCGACGTCCCGCCCCACCTCGATGCCGGCGTCGGCGAGCGCCTCGGCGGCGGTGATCAGGGCGAGCAGCACGATCCGGTCGAGCACCTTGGTCTCCGGCCCGGACGCCACGGTGCGCGGGTCGATCGCCGGCAGTACCCCGGCCACCTCCAGGCTGTCCCGCGCCGGGTGGCCCTCGGGTGGGCGCCGCAGCCCCGAGCGGCCGGACAGCAGCGCCGCGAACGTCTCCTCCACGCCCCGCCCGGCCGGGGTGAACAGCCCCATGCCGGTGACGAGCGCGGTCACGACGGGGCCTCGGTCAGGTAGCGCTCGCGCAGCGCCACCTTGCGTACCTTGCCGGTGACGGTGACCGGGATGTCGTCGGCGCGTACCGGCACCACCCGGCGCAGCGTGGCGGCCACGTCCGGGCCGAGGGCGGCGCGGATGCGCGCGGTGCGGTCCGCATCCGGGTCGGCGCCGGCGGCCAGCTCCAGCAGCACGTCGGTGGTGACGGTGCCGTCGTCGGCCTTGACGATCACCACCGTGCAGTCGGTGACGTCGGCGCAGGCGGCGAGGATCCGCTCCTCGGACAGCGCGGTGAAGAACCGTCTCCCGCCGCCCACCTCGACCGAGTCGACCGCCCGGTCGAGGTGGTAGTAGCGGCCGTCGTCGTCGGCGTAGACCAGGTCGCCGGTCAGGTACCAGCCGCGCAGCCGGAACCGGTAGGTGGTGACCGAGTCGTTCCAGTAGCCGCGGAACAGCGACGGTGAGTCGATGCCCAGCCAGCCGACCTGGCCGGCCGGCAGTTCGTCGCCGTCGGCGTCGAGCACCGCCACCTTGGTGAACCGGTACGGCCGGCCGACGCAGCGCCCGTACCGGTTGGTGTCGACGGTGTGCGTGACGTGGAACATCGAGTGCCCCATCTCGCTGGAGCCGAGCCCGTCGATGAAGACCGACCCGGGTACCCGGGTCACGCCGCCGCGGGTGACCACGTCCCGGGAGCCGACCGCGACCAGTCGGCGCACGTGCGGCTCGTGCGAGCAGTCGCCGGTGTTGAACCACAGTCGCACCGAGTCCAGGTCGTAGCCGGACAGGTCGAAGCGGGCCAGTTCGGCCCAGGTGACGGAGAAGCCGAAGACGCCGTCCGGCCGCCAGCGCTGGATCGCGTCCAGCACCCGTTCACCGCCCTGCTCGGAGAGCAGGTACATCTCCGCCCGGTTGCCCAACGCCTGGTTGACCATCAGCACGGTGGCGGTGTGCGGGGCGGGCAGCGCGTTGAGGATGCGGGTGGTGCCCTGCGCCTGCGGCATGGACAGCAGGTGGCGGGTGGCGGCGAACAGGCTGGCGTGCGAGTGCAGCACCGCCTTCGGCACGCCCGTGGTGCCGGAGGTGTGGGTGATCACGATCGGGTCGTCCGGGTGGTGCCGGTAGTGCGCCGGCGCGGTGTCCGGGTCGCCGCTACCCGCCTGCGCGGGTTCACCGATCATCGGGGCGCCCAGGTCGTGACCGGCCAGCGCCTCGGCGTGCGCGGCGTCGGCGAGCACCCCGGCGGCCCGTAGCCGGCGGATGTACTCGGCGGCGATCTCCGGGCGCAGCCTGCCGTTCATCAGCGCGGGGATCGCGCCGAGGCGGGTCAGCGCCAGGAACGACAGCACCATGTCGGCGGCCGTGCCGGCCCAGACGGCGACCGGGTCACGCGGTTTCACCCCGCGTTCGTGCAGCCAGGCCGCCCGGGCGGCGACCATCCGGTCGAGCCGGCCCAGGGTCAGCGGGGTCTCGGCCGGGTGGCCGTCGATCTCGGTGTCGAACGTGAGCCCCGGGCCGTCCGGGTCGGCGCCGTGGGCCAGCACCCGGGCGAGCACGTTGCCCGCGCCCAGTTCGGCGTCGGCCGCGAGTGCGCCGCGTAGTCCCTTCGTCCTCATTGACGTGTCTCCTCCCCCAGCAGCACCGCGGTCGCCTCGCCCGACGTGCCGTCCGGTGCCAGTTCGATCAGGATCAGCAACGCCTGCGCGGCGTCGCCGTCGTGCAGCAGCAGGTCCGCCTCGGCCTCGCCCTCGGCCCGTGGGTCCCCCGTGGGGCTCAGGCACACCACCGGGCCGTCCAGTCCCCAGCGGGCCGCGACGTGCCCGGCCACGCTGTTCGGCACCGACTGGAAGAAGAACAGCGGCCCGACCCGTCCACCCGCGGCCACCGTGGCGCGCACGTGCGCCGCACTGGTGACGTCCCCACCGGCGCTGACCAGCACCACCGCCGTCCGGTTGCCCGGCGGCAGCGGCCCGTCGGGGTAACGCCGCGCGAGGCACCGCTGCGCCACCGCCGCCACCAGCGGCGCGAACGGCGAGTGCACGAACCCCGCCACCCCCGCCACCCCCGCCCCCCGGTCCCCCGCCTCAGGCCACCGCGCCTCCGCGAGCACCACCACCCCGGTGCGCGATCTTGCGGTTGGTGCCCCGGGCGCGGGCGATGTGCCCGTTTCGCCGGGGCCGGAAGTGCAAGATCGCGGAAGGTCGGGGTGGGTGGGCGCGGTCATGAGGTGCTCACCAGGAGGGCCGTGTTGGCGCCGCCGAAGGCGGCGTTGAGGGTCAGGGCGTGTGCGGTGCGCGCGGGGCGGGGTGCGTCGCGGACGACGTCCAACGGGCACTGCGGGTCGGGGCCGAGCCAACCGGCCGTCACCGGCAGCTTGCCGTGCCGCAGGGCCAGCACGGTGACCAGCAGTTCCAGCAGCCCGGACGCCTCCAGCGCGTGCCCGTGCACCGACTTGGTGGAGCTGACCGGCAGCCGTGCGGCGTCCTGGCCGAACACCCGGGTCAGCGCCGCCGCCTCGGAGGCGTCGCTGAACGGGGTGCCGGTGGCGTTGGCGTTCACGTAGCCGATCGCGTCCGGGGGCAGCCCGCCGCGGCGCAGCGCCGCCTCGACCAGCGCCTCGGTGTGCACGTCGAGCGCGGACAGCGGGTCGTCGAGGACCAGCAGGGCGGGCCGGCCGAGCACCGCCCGGGCGAGCGCCAGCCGTTGCCGCTGCCCGCCCGAGAGCGACAGGCCCTGCTCGCCGACCCGCGTGGCCAACCCCCACGGCAGCTCGTACGCGAACTCCGCCTGGGCCAGCGCCAGCGCGGCCCGGACCTCCTCCTCGCCGGCTTCGGGACGGCCCAGGGTCAGGTTCTCCCAGACCGACATGGAGAACAGCGTCGGCTCCTCGAACGCCACCCCGACCAACCGTCGGAGCGCACCGAGCCGCAGGTCGCGCAGGTCGTGCCCGTCGAGGGTGACCCGGCCGTCGGTCACGTCGTGCAGGCGGGGGACCAGCGACAGCAGGGTGCTCTTGCCGCAGCCGGTCGCGCCGACCAGCGCGAGTGTCTCGCCCGGCTCGACGGTCAGGTCCAGCTCGTGCAGCACCGGCGCGGGCGCGCCCGGGTAGCGGAAGCTGACCCGCTCGAAGCGCAGCCGGCCGCGCACCTCGGCCCGGTCGAGCGCGCGGGCGTGGGGCCGGTCCGCGATGGTCGGCGGGGTGTCGAGGACCTCCTGGATCCGGTCGGCGGCGGTGGCGGCCTCCTGCCCGTTGGCGATGATCCAGCCGAGCGACTGCACCGGCCAGATCAGCATGAGCTGGAGGCTGACGAAGGCGACCAGCTCACCGATGGTGAGCGCGCCGTCGGCGACGGCGGCGGCGCCGGCCACCAGGACCGCGCCCAGCGTCAGGTTGGGCACCAGGTCGAACAACGCGGAGGTGCGGGCGAGCAGCCGGGCCTTGCCGATCCCGGTGTCGTGCAGCCGGCGGGCGCCGGCGGCGAACCGCGCGGCCAGCTCCGGCCCTCGCCCGTACGCGCGCATGGTGCGCAGCCCCTGTGCGGTCTCCTCGACCAGGGTCGCCACGTCGCCCTGCTGGTCCTGCATCCGCCGGGAGGCGGCGTGGTAGTGCCGGGCGAAGCGGCGGCTGATCAGGAACAGCGGGACGGCGCTGGCGGCGACCAGCAGCCCCAGCCAGAGGTGCAGCCGGATCAGCAGCACCACCACGGCGGCGTACGTGATCAGGTTGAGCACCAGGAAGAGCAGGCCGAAGGAGAGGAACCGGCGGATCACCGAGAGGTCACTGGTGATCCGGGAGAGCAGCTGGCCGGACTGCCAGCGGTCGTGGAAGCTGGTCGGCAGCCGTTGCAGGTGGGCGTAGATGTCGGCCCGGATGGCCGCCTCCATGCCCACCGACGAGGACGACTGGGTCCACCGCCGGATGAAGATCAGCACCGCCTCGGCGAGCCCGAGCAGCAACGCGAGGCCGCCCAGCCGGAGCAGCCCGGCCTCGTCGTGCCGGGCCACCGGGCCGTCCACCACACGCTGCACCACGAGCGGCACGGCCAGGCTCGCCGCCGTCGCGGCCAACGCCGCGACCAGCAGCCAGGCGAACTCCGTCGCGTACGGGCGCAGGTAGGGCCGCAGCCGCCAGAGGTTGCGCAGCGGCTGGGACCGGGCGTCGGGATGCGCCGCGGGGCTGCCGTCGCTGGGCGCGGGCACTACCCGACGGTAGCGGCCGGGGGCGACGTTTCGGCTGTCAGCTAGCCGTCACCCGTCCCTCATGCCCGAGAAGCCACTTCTTCACGTCGAGCCCCCAGCGGTAGCCGCCGAGCGTGCCGTCGGTGCGCAGCACCCGGTGGCAGGGCACGAAGAGCGCGGCGGCGTTGCGCGCGCAGGCCGCCGCCGCGGCTCGGACGGCGGCCGGACGCCCGGCCAGCGCGGCGAAGCCGGTGTAGGTCACCGGGTCGCCCGGCTTCACGTCGCGCAGCACCCGCCAGGCGTGGGTCAGGAAGAGGCCGTCGGTGTGCTGCTCCACCGGGACCGCGTCGATCGCGGTGAGATCACCGTCGAGGTAGGCCCGCACGGCGGCGGTGACCGGGCCGAGGTCGCCCCGCTCCCGCAGGTCGCCGCGCAGGCTCGGGTGCGTCAATGGCACCAGCGCCGCCGGGTCGGCGGTGAAGCCGGCCGCGCGTACCGCCCCGTCAGGGCCGGCGAGCACGCTCAGCGGGCCGGCGGGGGTGTCGATGACAGTGCTGTCCACAGTGTTCATGCCGCTCTCCAGAGTCGGATCGTCGCGTACGACCGCCAGGGGCGCCAGCGGTCGGCGTAGGCGTGCAGGGTCTTCGGGTCGTCGGGCAGGCCGAGCGCGGCCGCGCCCCGGCGTACGCCCAGGTCGGTGGCGAGCACCACGTCGGGGTCGCCGAGCGCCCGCATGGCCAGGTAGCCGGCCGTCCACGGGCCGACGCCGGGCACCGCGGCCAGGCATCGGGCCGCCTCCTCGCGGTCGCCGCCGGGTTCGAGGTCCAGCTCCCCGTCGGCGACGGCCCGGGCCAGCGCCCGGATCGTCTCCCGTCGGGCCCCGGGCATCCGGAACGCCGTGTCGGGCGCGGCGAGCACCTCGGCCGGGGTGGGGAAGGCCCGCAGGCCGCCCGCCTCCTCGTCGGCGGCTCCCCGGTCGGCGGGCGGGACGGCGGCGAGCAGGCGGGTGAGTGTGGTGCGGGCCGATCGGAGCGAGACCTGCTGGGTGGTGACGGCGCGGACCGCCAGCTCGAAGCCGTCGACCGCGTGCGGGAGCCGGACGCCGGGCTCGGCCTGGAATCCCAGATAGAGGAATCCGTACGGTTCCGGATCGGTGAAACGGGGTGACGGACTGTCCATGGACATCCTTCGGTGGG
>NZ_CADEAU010000319.1 GCF_902825405.1 Micromonospora maritima
GTCGGTGCGGGTGCCGGCGAGCGCGAGCCGCACCAGCGTCGCCGGCCTCACCGCGCGCCGCCCGGCACCGCGGGGTCGAGGCCCAGCCCGGTGTGGTCGACCATCCCGTCGCGCAGGCTCACCTCCCGGTCGGCGTACGCGGCGATCCGCGGCTCGTGGGTGACCAGCACGACGGTGGTGCGTTGCTCGCGGGCCAGCCGGACCAGTTGGGTGAGCACCTGCTCGCCGGCGAGCGTGTCGAGCGCGCCGGTGGGCTCGTCGGCGAAGAGCACCCGTGGCTCGGTGACCAGCGCCCGGGACAGCGCGCAGCGCTGCTGCTGGCCGCCGGACATCTCGCCCGGCCGGGAGTCGGCGACCTCGGCCACGCCGAGCCGTTCCAGCCAGGTGAGCGCCGCCGTTCGTGCCGCTCGCCGCCCCGTGCCGGCGAGAAGCAGCGGAAGGGCGACGTTCTCCGCCGCGGTCAACTCGGCGACGAGCTGGCCGAACTGGAACAGCACCCCGAAGTCGGTGCGACGCAGCCGGGACCGGGCCGCCTCCGACCACGTGTCGATCCGTTCGCCGCGCCAGGTGACCTGACCGGCGTCGGGGCGCAGGATGCCGGCGAGACAGTGCAGCAGCGTCGACTTGCCGCAGCCGCTCGGGCCGGTGACGGCCACGATCTCGCCCTCGGCCACGTCGAGCGTCACGCCGCGCAGCGCCGGTGTCGGGCCGTACGCCCGGACCACGCCGCGCGCTTCCAGGAACGTCACGAGTGCACCTCCCGGTGCCAGTCGGCGACGCGGTCCAGGGTGGTGTGCAGCCACCGCAGATCGGCGTCGAGATGAGCGATGGCGAAGTCGGCGGCGACCACCTCGTCGAGGCGGGCCCCGGGGGCGCTCTTGACCGCGGTCAGCTCGCGCAGCCGGTCGGTGTGGGCGCGGCGCTGGGCGACCAGCCAGGCGCGCGCCCGGTCGGCGTCGGCGACCAGGAGCGCGACCACCACCTTGGTGAACAGCGTGCTGCCCACGTAGGGCATCGGCGGCTCGACGGTGGCCAGCCACTGGTCGAGCGCGGCCCGGCCCTCGCCGGTGAGCGCGTAGGCGGTGCGGTCCGGGCCGCCCTCGCGGGCCTGGCCGGCCGGGGCGACCAGGCCGTCCCGGTGCAGCCGGGCCAGCGTCGCGTAGACCTGCCCGAAGGCGAGCGGCCGGGCCCGGGGCAGTCGCTCGTCGTGGGCGCGCTTCAGCTCGTAACCGTGGCGCGGGCCGGCGGCGAGCAGCCCGAGCAGGACGTGCTGAGTGGACACGCCCTCACTATTCACTCAGTGAATAGAACAGTCAAGCAGCAGGGGTCCAGGCCGGGTCACGCCCGGTGCGGCCGAGCAGCGCCGCCAGCGTGGTCGGGGCCGCGTCGGTCGGCACCGGCGCGCCGAACGCGCCCATCCGCTGCCCCATGTCGCCCATCCGGTCCATGAAGTCGTGCCCCGCCGCCACCACGGACGGGTCCACCACCAGCTCCTGCCCGGTCGCCCGGGCCAGGTCCCAACCGTGCACGGTGAGGTCGATCAGGGCCATCAGCCCGACCATCTCCTGCGGCAGGCCCATGCCGGGCGAGACACCCTCCAGCGCCGCCGAGTCCGACCACGCCTCGACCAGCCGCGCCGCCTCGGTGGCGAACCGGTCCCGCCAACCCTCGGTCAGGTGGTCGGTCTTGCCGGACCAGTCCACCTCCTCCCGCCGGGCCATCGCCTGGAAGTTGACCACCACGTCGGTCAGGTGGTTCAGCAGGTCGCGCACGGCGTAGTCGGGGCAGGGCGTGGGCAGGTCGAGCTGGTCGTCGGCGATGCCGCGCACCACCGCCGTCGTGCCCGGCGCGGCGACGGACAGCAGCTCACTAGTCTTCGTGCTCATACGGCCAGCGTATGAGGACGGTCTTGAAGAAATGCGACACGAACCGCGACGGGACAGCCGGGGGATCCTCGACCCCGACCGGATGCTGCGCCAGGTCCGGTTCCGGCGTCGGCTCCCCGCCCGCGCGCTGCGCCCGTGGGTGGAGCACTACTGGCTGATCGACTGGGACCTGACCGAGCCGTTCGACCAGCGGGTGGTGCCGCACCCGGCGGTCAACCTGGTGTTCCAGGCACAGGAGGGCGAGGTCGAGCACGGGGAGGTGGCCGGTGTGGACACCGGCCTGTTCACCGTGACCCTGCACGGCGCCGGGCGGGTCACCGGCGTCCAGTTCCGTCCCGGCGGCTTCCGCCCGTTCTGGGGACGCCCGGTGTCCGCGCTGACCGGCCGCCGCGTCCCGCTCGCCGCCACGCACCTGCCGGGGCCGGACGGAGCGGTCTGTCCCGGCACCGACGACGACCGGTGCCGCCGGCTGGACGACCTGCTGACCGTGTGGTCACCGGTCGCGGACAGGCTCACCGCCGAGGTCACCGCGTTGGCCGAGGAGATCCGCGCCGACCGGGGTGTGCTGCGGGTGGCCGACTTCGCCCGGCGGCACGCCGTCTCCACCCGCCGGCTCCAGCGGCTGTTCCTGGACCACGTCGGCGTCGGTCCGAAGTGGGTGATCCGGCGCTACCGGCTCCAGGAGGCGATCGAGCAGGCCGCCGCCGGGCCGTTGGACTGGTCGCGGGTCGCCGCCGACCTGGGGTACGCCGACCAGGCGCACCTGGTCCGCGAGTTCACCGCCGTCGCCGGTGTCTCACCCGCGGCGTACGCCCGCTCCCTGGCCACCGCGCGGCGGTGACGGCCGGCGGACGACCGCCTCAGCGGCGGCGGACCGCGACGACCGCGACGTCGTCGTGGATCTCCGGCGGCGCCAGTTCGACCAGCAGCCGCTGGCAGAAGTCGTCGAGGTTGTCGTCGACCCGGGTGGCCACCACGCCGAGCGCCGCCATGCCGTCGTCGATCGTCGCGTCCCGCCGCTCGATCAGCCCGTCCGTGTAGAGCACCAGCGTGGCCCCCGGCGGCAGCACGAACTCCAGGTCGGGCGGGCGGGGCGCGCGGACGCCGAGCAGCGGCGCGGACTGGGACACGAACTCCACCCGCCCGTCCCGACTCAGCAGCGGCGGCAGGTGCCCGGCGCTGGCCATCCGGATCAGCCCGGTGGACGGGTCGAGCAGCAGGACGCAGATCGTCGCCAGCTCGGTCGGCAGCAGCGCCCGCATCAGCTCGTTGACCCGGTCGAGGATCACGCCGGGCTGGTGCCCCTCCACCGCGTACGCGCGCACCGCGTGCCGCAGCTCGGCCATGACGGTGGCGGCGTGCAACGAGTGCCCGGCCACGTCGCCGATCGCCACGAGCAGGTGCCCGTCGAGCATCACCAGCTCGTAGAAGTCGCCGCCCACCTCGGTCTGCGCGCTCGCCGGCTCGTACCGGACGGCCAGGTCCAGGCCGGCGACCTCGGGCAGCCGCCGGGGCAGCAGACTGCGTTGGAGCGTCACCGCGATCCGGTGTTCCTCGTCGAACGAGCGCTGTGCCTCCACCGCCGAGGCGACCGCCTGGGCGAGCTGCACCAGCACCGGCGTGCGGACGGTCTGGGTGGCGGTCGGCACCACCACGTAGAGCGGGGCCCGGTCCTCGCGCAGCCGGGCCGCGGCCACGGTGACGGTGTCGTCGTCCGGCCAGTCGGCGAGCGCCCAGGCGCCCGGCTCGTCCACCCGCACCCGGGTGCCGATCGGCACGCCGGTGTCGTCCACCACCCACGGCACGATCCGGGCCGGCGTGTGCGGGTCGGCGGCCACGCCGGCCAGGCAGTCCCCGTCGAACGTCTCGGCGACCACCGCGGCCGGCGACCGGAAGATCCGGGCGGCCCCGGACGCGGCGGCCTCCAGCAGCCGCACGAAGTTCGGCGAGGCGTGCATCTCCACGGTGGCGTCGGCCAGCGCCGCGAGCCGCTCGGCAAGCTGCTCGGCCCGTCGCCGGGCCCGGTAGTAGCGCAGCACCGCGTGCGCGGTCGCGACCAGTTCCTCCGGCTCGATCGGCTCGGCCAGGTAGGCGTCCGCGCCCCGGGTCAGCCCCTGCGCCCGGTCGACCACGTCCACCGCGTGCGCCGAGACGTGGATGACCGGGGTGGAGGGGTGCGCCTCCTTGATCCGCTCGCACACCTCGAAACCGCTCATGTCCGGCAGCCGGACGTCGAGCACCACCAGGTCGACCGGCTCCCGGTCCACCCGCTCCAGCGCCGACGTGCCGTTCTCGGCCTCGACGGTGACGAAGCCGGCCCGGTTCAGCCAGTTCACCAGCAGGTACCGCTTGGGACCGCTGTCGTCGACCACCAGCACCGTCGCCGGCCCGCCGTCCACCGTCACGCTCCGCCCACGGGCAGGACGACGGTGAACGTGCTGCCCCGGCCCGGTTCGCTGGTCAGCTCCAGCGTCCCGCCGAGCAGGGTGACCAGCCGCCGGGCGTACGGCAGGCCGAGGCCGGTGCCGCCGACCCGCGTCGTGCCGGGGACCTGGTAGAACTCCTCGAAGATCCGTTCCTGCAACTCCGCCGGGATGCCCACGCCGGTGTCGGTGACCGACAGCGACCACATGCCGTCCCGGCGCTCGGCGCGCAGGCGCACCTCGCCGCGCTCGGTGAACTTCAGGCCGTTGTGCAGCAGGTTGCGCAGCACCTGCGCGAGGAGCACCTCGTCCGAGCGGACCGTCGCCGGCGCCGGCGGCTCCTCGACCACCAGCTCCACGTCGGGCCGGGTGGCCAACGCCCGCAACGTGCCGCGCAGCTGCCCGAACACCGCGCGCAGGTCGACCTCGGACCAGTCCGGCTCGATCCGGCCCGACTCGGCCTTGGCCAGGTCGAGCAGCTCGTTGACCAGGGCCAGCAGGTCGCCCGCGGAGGACCGGATCAGGCCCACCTGGCGGGCCTGCTCACTGGTGAGCGGGTCGGACGCGGAGTCGGCGAGCAGCCGTCCCAGGCCGATGATCGCGGTCACCGGGGCGCGCAGCTCGTGACTCACGTTGGCCAGGAACCGGCTCTTCGACTCGCTGGCGGCCCGCAACTGGGCGGACTTCTCGTCCAGCTCGGCGTAGAGCGCCACCACGCCGCGGTTGGTCTCCTCCAGCTCCTCGGTGAGCTGGTTGTAGAGCGCCATCACGCCGTGGTTGGTCTCCTGGAGTTCGGAGTTGAGCACCGCCAGCTCGTCGCGCTGGCTGCGCACCTCGTCCAGCGCGGCGATGAGCTGGGCGTTCTGCGCGGCCAACTCGTCCAGCGCGGAGCCCGGAGCGCGCTCGGCCAGCTCGGCGCGGAGCTGGGCGGCGCGGTCCGGCGTCAGCTCCTCGGCGTGGTCCGGTACTCGTCTGGACATCCTCACGACGGTATCGCCCTCGACGGTCACCACCCGCAACGTGTCCACCAGACGCGCCACCGCGCCGGACCGCGGCTCGTACCGGCCGTCGGGGAGCGGGCGTACCGGGGCCAGGTCCACCCGGAGCACCCGCCGGCCGGTGGCGACGTCCCGGTCGACCGCGAACGTGACGTCCGCGCCGTCGACGCCGCGCAGCAGCTCCCGGGCCACCTCGCTGAGCGCGGTGGCGATCCGTACCTGGTCCTGGTGTTCCAGGCCGACGACGGCGGCGACCTCCCGGCCGCGCTGCCGGATCAGGAAGATGTCCTGCTCGACCCGGAGCGTCAGGTGCAGAAGGGGCTCGCTCATGCCGTGCGGGCCGGGCATGCCCTCACGGCCCTCGCTCCGCTCGGTGCGTTCGCTCATGCCGTACCGGCCGGGCATGCCCTCACGGCCCTCGCTCCGCTCGGTGCGTTCGCTCATGCCGTACCGGCCGGGCGACCAGGACGCACGCGTCGTCACGGCGGACCCCGGCGTCGCGGAGCAGGGTGGCGGCGACCAGCAGCGGCGCCCGCCCGGCCAGCCCGGGGTAGTCGTCCAGGTTCCAGCGGTCCACCACGCCGTCACTGTGCATGACCAGTGTCGACCCGGCTGCGAACGGGTACTCGTAGCCGCGTATCGCCGGACGCTGGTGGCCGGCGATCCCCGGCAGCGAGACCAGGCCCCGCCGCCGCTCGCCCGGCGCGACGATCACGGCGGCGATGTTGCCCAGCCCGGCGTAGCGCAGCAGGCCGGCCGCGGGGTCCGGCTCGGCCACCGCGAGCGCCGCGCCCCGGGTGTGTGAGATGCTCGCGTGCAGGTGCCGCACCACGACCTCCGGCGGCCCGGCCGGCGCCGAACGGAGATCGGAAGA
>NZ_CADEAU010000320.1 GCF_902825405.1 Micromonospora maritima
CGCTCTTCCGATCTACCCGGGCCGCGCCGCCGACGAGTCCCGCGTACGAGGTCGTCGTGGCCCCCTGGCGGACGGCCACCGCGTCCGGCCGGGTGGCGGCCGTCGCCAGGACCGCCGCCGGCACGGTGGTGTCGGGATGCTCGACCCGGGGGCCGAGCAGTCCGGGCGCGTCCGCGTTCACGTCCCGACCTCCGTCCCGGGCCGCGCCGCCAGGGCGTCAACCACCTGCATGCGCAACTCCGAGGTGTAGCGGTTGCCGTCGGCGTCGGGCACCCACGCCTGCTCCGGACCGGGCAGCAGTTCCGACACCACGACCGGAACCTGTCCGCCGGCGGCCCGCCGCGCCGCGCGCAGCATCGACCAGAGCGACGAGGCGTACACGGTGCTGCGGAAGTCCACGTAGCACGGCTTGATCTCGGTGCCGACCCGGACGAACACCCGCTCGGGCATGCCGTGCCGACGGCGCCACGCCCGCACCGCCAGGTAGCGGCCCTGTTCACCGGCGGCGTCGGCGATGCCGGTCTCGTCCACCGTGGTGCGCCAGGTCTCCCGGGTGAGGACCATCCGGCCGACGGTGATCCGCGGGGTGTGCTCCCCCGCCGTCCACTTGCCGGCGTGCACCGTGCACTCGGCCAGGAAGTCGCCGAGCAGTTCCAGCAGCGGGACACGGCCGCCGTCCGGGTCCACCACCGTCAGCTCGCCGGCCACGTCGTGCACGGTGAGTTCGGCGAGCCGCAGCAGCCGGTCCGCGTCGGCGCCCCGGGCCGGCAGGAAGCCGAACTGGCGGTCGTCCGGTGCGGACAGGAAGGAGCTGATCCGGGCGGTGAACCAGGGCCATCCGTCGGGCAGCAGCGGCAGGATCCGGCCGCCGCCGAGGTCGGCGCGCAGCGCCGCGTGCAGAGCGGCCGGGTCGTCGTGGCCGAGGGCGAACACCGAGTTGTTGAGGGTCGCCCAGGTGGCGTGCATCTCGCCGAGGACGGCGGTGAACTCCCCGGCCGCCATCGCCTCCGAGCCGTCGGCGCACAGGTGCAGGTCGGGGCTGTGCACGCGGGCGCCCGACCAGCCGGCGGCGCGGGCCGGAAAGGCCGCCCTGGAGGCGGGAGCGAGAGTCGTCGCGTCCAGGTCGACCCGACGGGTGCCGGCGGGCAGGTCGTCCAGGCCGCACAGCGCCCGCCAGCGGTCCGCGTACGCCTCCGCCGCCCGGTCGACCGGCCGTTCGCCGGTGCCGAAGAGCAGGGGCTGCGCCGCGTACCACAGCTCGGCGAGCGGGACCGTGGGGCGCCCGAGGTCCTCGGCCAGCTCCGCGTACAGGGCGCGCAGGGCGGTGCGGTACTCGGCGGTGACCTCGGCCGCCAGCCACCGGGAGGCCCGCAGCAGCAGGTCCAGCGGTTCGGCCAGCACGTCGAGCACCGGCTGACCGAGCCGGACGTCGAGGTCGCGGACCGTCTCCTCGTAGCAGAGCGCCCGGCCGGCGTAGGTGTGGCCGCCACGGTGCCGGGCGGGCTCCCCGGTCAGCTCGACGAAGACGGTGTCGAGTGCGGCCAGGGCGACGGCCAGCTTGTCCGCGTCACCGGCGGCGACACCGACGGCGTCCCGGGCGGCGGTCAACCGGTCGAGCGCCGCGGCGGCCCTGGTCCGCGCGGCGGTGTCGCCGACGGCCGCGACGGCGGTGGCCAACCAGTCCTCGGCGCCGGGACGCATCGGCGGGTCCCAGCCCCACTCGACCACGCCGCGCCCGACGAGGTGTTCCACCAGCAGCGTGAAGTCGTCCTCGGAGCGCACCACCGGGGCGGGCCCGGCCGCGAGGGCCTCGAAGATCTCCACCGCCGGGCGCCGGCCGTCGCAGAGTCGGACGAGCGCCGCCTCACCGGCGGAGAGCGGCACCGGGGAGGCCGCCGGTCGGAGCACCTCCCGGTCGGCCAGGGCCAGGTGCGGCGCCAACCGGACCGGCATCCAGCGCCGGATCGTCGCGTCGCGGGCGAGGCCGGCGGCCAACGCGGCCACGGCCCGGTGCTCCAGCAGGGTGATCCGCCGCCGGATCAGCCCCGGGCCGACCGTCAGCTCGGCGGGAGGTCCGGCCGGGTCGAACCGCACCCAGCAGATCGGCCCGAAGAAGCCGATGGTGTCGTTCTTGGCGCAGTAGCGCTGCCAGTACCGGGCGACGACCTCCTCCCGGCGACGCAGCCGGGACCGGCGCGGCTGGCCCGGCCGGGGTTCGGGCGCGGACAGCACACCGTCGAGGGCGTTGCGACCCTCCGGGTTCTGCCAGGCGACCGCCTCACGGAACAGCGGGTCGGCGGCGATGTCACGCAGTTCGCGGCTGGCGAGGGTGAGCGCCCGGTCGAGCGCGGCGGCGAGGGCCGGCTCGTCGGCGGCGCCGTCGAGGAACGCATCGGCGACCTCGGCGCACGCCGGGTCGACCAGCCGGTCGAGGCCGGCCGCCGGGAAGCCGGCCGCCCGCAGCACCGCCTCCCGCCACACGAGCCAGCCGCCGGGCAGGGCCACGTGGTGGGGCGCCGGGGTCACCAGTCACCGTCCAGGCCGGCCAGGGTCCGCAGCTCGCCGGCGACGAGCCGGGTCGTCTCCTCGGCCGCCGTCCGCAGGAAGAGGTGACCGCCCGGCAGCGTGTGCAGCTGGAAGGTTGCGGTGGTGTGCCGGGACCAGCCGGCCATCGCGGGTGGACGGACGCCGGGATCCTCCTCGCCGGCGAGCGCGATCAGCGGGACGTCGAGCGGCGGGCCGGGGTGGTAGCGGTAGGCGTCCACCCAGGCGAAGTCGGAGCGCAGCGCGGGCAGCAGCAGCTCCCGGAGCTCGGGGTGCTCCAGCGCGCCGTCCAGGTCGGTGCCGAGCGCGGCGACCCGGTGCCGCACGTCGGCGCCGACGAGGTCGCTCGCCGCGGGCGGGACGTCGGGTGGACGGCTCGCCGCGACGTAGAGGGCCAGCGGGGGTGGCAGGGCGCGGCGACGCAGCTCGCGGACCACCTCGAAGCCGAGTCGGGCGCCCATGCTGTGGCCGTAGACGGCATAGGGGCGGTCGATGCGTCCGGCGAGGGCGGTCGCCACCCGGTCGACGGTGAAGTCCGGCGGCTCACCGATCCGTGACTCCCGGCCCGGCAGCAGCACCGGATCGACGGCGATCCCCGCCCAGCGAGGACCGGTCCAGCGCCGGTAGACGGCGGCGCCGCCGCCGGCGAACGGCAGACAGAACAGGAGCACGTCGGCGCCGGCGGCCGGGGGGCCGGGGGTGAACCAGCGCCCGGGGTCGGCCCCGGCGGCCCGTTCGGAGTCGATGTCGTGCGCCGAAGCCGTCACGGCACCGACGGCGTACGTCGCTGGGAGTTATTGATGTGCGACACTCCGCATCTCCGGGATGGCAGGCGATTCGAATCGACCGGCATAATTTCCGACCGCTGGAACGACTGCCGTTTCTACCAGTGCGAACGGGTGCCGACGAACCCCTAACGACCCCTATTCAGGGGGGTCGGGAAAGAAACCCCTGAAACGGTTTCGCCCCGGCTCCACAGGCTCCCTGAGATGCGCGGACGCGTGCTAGCGTGTGGCCCGCACTGCGGCCGGACGCGAGGTCGCCGGCCGACCGCGGCCGGTCCGGGGGTCGCAACTCGCCACACATTCGCCACGAGAGGTCGTCTTCGAATGCAGCGCACGATGTTGAAGTCGAAGATCCACCGCGCAATTGCGACACAAGCAGATCTGCACTACGTCGGCTCCCTGACGCTCGACCCGATTCTGATGAAGGCGGCCGATCTGCTGCCCGGCGAGCTGATCCACATCGTCAACGTCAACAACGGGGCCCGACTCCAGACCTACGTCATCGAGGGCGAGTCGGGCACGGGCGTGGTGGGCATCAACGGCGCCGCGGCCCGCCTGGTCATGCCCGGCGACGTCATCATCATCATCAGCTACGCGGTGGTCGACGACGAGCAGGCCGGTGCGCTCAAGCCCGCGGTCGTGTTCGTCGACGGGGAGAACCAGATCGTCTCCGTGGGCTCCGATCCCGCCAACTGACCGCCGGCCGACCGCGCCGTCCGGCCGCGGACGGCCAATCCCGAAGGACGCATCATGGCCCGACCCAGCGGATCCGTCGGCAACCTGATCACCGACTACTACGGCCACCTCCCGGACGTGGTGAAGCGGTGCGCGGACGACCTCCGGCCGTGCGACGACCCGAACACGTTCAGCCCGGGCTTCGCCTTCCCCACGCTGGACGACGGGCTACGGGAGTTCTTCTCGGCGGCCACCGCACGCTGGACGCCGCTGGGCAGTTACGGAGACAGTCGGATCACGCTGCTGGACCTGACCGGCAATCCGGGCACCCAGACCACCAAGACGTTCGCCTCGCTGCTCATCGTGGCCCGGGCGGTGGAGCACATCCGGCGGACCGGGCAGCCGGTGCTGTTGTTCACGCCG
Organism: Micromonospora maritima; assembly: GCF_902825405.1. Taxonomy (GTDB): domain Bacteria; phylum Actinomycetota; class Actinomycetes; order Mycobacteriales; family Micromonosporaceae; genus Micromonospora; species Micromonospora maritima. Next base: position 4,428 of record NZ_CADEAU010000320.1, read on the forward strand.
ACGTCCGCCAACAAGGGCACCGCGTTGCGCGACGCGGTGCTGCGCGCGCTCGACGCCGGGCTCGTGACCCCCGACCAGCTCCGGGTCGCCACCCTGGCGCCCCGCTCGTGCCTGGGCAAGCTCCGGTCCAGCCGGCTCACCACCGACGACGACCTGCGGCGGCGCAACCCGCTGCTGGTCCTCGACTCGCCGCGCGCCGAGGACGTCAAGGCGCTCGGCCGCCGGTTCGTCGCCGAGCACGCCGAGGAGTACGCCCGGCGCACCGGCGGACGGGTCTGGTTCTCCCTGGAGCTGGCGAACTACCTGGTCGCCGACGCCGCCCGGGCCTTCTTCGAGCACGACGCCGACCCGGTGCCCGGTGGCCGTCCCCGGCTGCACGCGCACGCCGTGTCCAGCGCGTTCGGTCTGCTCGGCTACCACCAGGGCCGGGCGATCCTGGAGGAGACCGGCGCCAGCGAGCCGGCCCGGCGGCCGGCCAGCCTGCTGGTGCAGCACCTGCACACCCCGGACATGGTGCTCAACCTGCGACACGGCGACTTCGACCGCGCCCACCTGCCGGCGTACGAGTTCGACGCCGGGAGCGGCCTGCACCACCAGAGCGCCGACCCGCACTTCCCGCTCGCCACCGACGACCCCGGGGAACTGCTCGACCCGACGTTCTACACCCACCGGCCGGTGACCTCGACGGCGATGAACGAGATCATCCGCAGGCACGGCGGCGACGGGATCGTCGTCTCGCTGCACGAGTGCGTCGCGCGGTACCCCCAGCTCCGGGCCTACCTGGCCGACACCGGCCGGCCGCTGCCGGCGGACCTGCGGCGGCTGCGGGAGTGGTCGCTGGTGATGGCGCTGACCGGCGTGTTCAACGCGGTCGACCGAGGGCTGGTCGACGCGGGGCGGGACATCGTGGTGCACGGCTCGGGCAGCTACGGGCTGGACGACTACCGTCCGGCGGAGAGCGGCGACGTCTCCGAGGTCCGCACCACCGCCGACATCGCCGTGGCCGTCGGTGACTGCTGACACGGCCCGGCCGGCCACCGCCCACCAGCGCGAGGTCTGGCTGCGGCACCGGATCGACCCCACCACCGCACTGGCCGCCACCCGCTCCGTCCGGCTGCGCGGCCCGCTGCTCCCCGACCGGTTGCGCGCCGCGCTGGACGAGGTCTGCGCCGCGTACCCGGACCTGCACGCCGACCTCGTGCTGGCCGGGGACGAGGCCCGCCTGCGTCCGGCGTCTCCCGAGCCGGTCCGGCTCGACGTGCGGTCGCCGGGCGAGGCCGCCGGGTCCGCCTCGGACCTCGCTCCGACCCGGGGGTTACGGGCCCGACTGGTCCGGCACGGCCCGACCGACCACGTCCTCACCCTGGCCGCCGCGCCCTGGGCCCTGTCCGGCGCCGGACTGGGCACGCTGTTCGAGACGGTGCTGTCGACCTACGCCGCCGCTCCGCTCAGGCCCGACGGCGGTCCGACGTCGGGCGGCGCGGGTCGCGTTCCCCGGCAGCGGATCCCACCCACCGCCGAGCGCTCCACCGAGCCGGGGACCACGGAGCCCACCGATCCGCCGGACGCCCAACGACTGGATCTCGGCCTGCCGGCGTCCCACCCCGGTGGGCCCGGCAGGTGGACCGAGGTCACGCTGCCGTGCGGCGCCGCCGCCGGCCTGCTGGCCCTGGCCGAGGCGGGCGGTACCGGTCGCAGCGCCGTCCTGGCCGCGGCCGTGGCATGGACGTTGCACCGCTACACCGGCGAC
>NZ_CADEAU010000321.1 GCF_902825405.1 Micromonospora maritima
CGGGCGGCGCGGCGGTGCGGACGAGGACCCGGGCGCCGCCCTCCGCCAGCCGGACGGCGGTGCTGAGCCCGATCACGCCGGCGCCGAGGACGACGACGTCCGGACGTAAGGCCATGGCGGACTCCCTCCACTCGGCGGCGCGGGCCGCGGGACCCATTCTCGCCCGGCGTGGGCCGGGCCGTCCGCCCCGCGGCGGGCCCTGCGCTGGTGGTCGGTGTCGCGCACCTGCCCGTCCGCCGGATCGCCGGACGGGGGTGGGTCACCGCTGCCAGGAGTCGAGGCTCCGGACGGCGGCCCGGGCGAAGTCGTCGGTCAGGTCGGGGTTGTTGCTGGTCCCCTCCCAGCCCTGGTCGTGCACGACGGACACCGCGTCCGCGACCTTGACCACCGTGATCTGGCTGGTGGTGGTGCCGTCGGTGCGGGTGCCGTCCAGGCCGGTGGCCGGCCGGGTCAGCGTCACCAGCAGGGCGTCGTCGCCCACGCCCGTCATCGGCTCCGACCGGACGGTGACGGTGAGGCCCGACTGCGGGAAGCTGCGGCAGGACGTGAGCGCGCCACGGACGCGACCGAGGTAGTCCGCGGCTCCGGTGCCCTCGAACGCGAAGACGGTCTGGTTGAGCGTGCCGTAGGGCACGTTCTCCGGCCGGTCCTTCGGCTGCTTGTAGATGGCGGTCATGGCGGCGCTCGCGGTGACCGACCGGCCGCCGCTGGCGAACTCCTCGGCGCACAACCGGGGCAGGGCGTCGGCCACCTCCATCGGCTGCGAGGCGCTCTTGCGCAGCTCCGGTGGCAGGTCGACGAACGCGGACCGAGGAATCGTCACGGGACCGCGGCCGGACGACGGGGGCGAGGGCGTGCCGGTGGTCGTCGGGGCCGGGGCAGGCGTGGCGGTCGGGTCCTGCCCCGCGCCGGCCCCGCCGTCGGCGCACGCGCCGACCAGCAGCGCGGTGGCGAGCAGCGGCAGACCCGGCAGCAGCCGGTTGCGGCGTCCCGGTTCCGTCACCTCGGCCTCCCTTCCACGCCCGTCCCCCCTCGACCTGCCCGATGCTGCTGCGCCCGAAACCGGCGCCTCCTGGTCCAACGCGCCGACGTCGCCCCACGGCATGCCCACCTCAATTGGAAAACAACTGCTTGCGCAAACGTACGCTTGCTGTACGGTGACGCCATGCCCTCTTCCTTCACCACGTCGGCGCCGGACCTCGGCCACGCCTTCGCCGCCCTCGGCGATCCGGTGCGTCGCGCGCTTGTCACCCGACTCGCCCGCGGCGACGCCACCGTGGGCGAGCTGGCCGAGCCGTTCGACCTGACGCCGCAGGCGATCTCCCACCACGTCGGCGTGCTGCGGCGCTGCGGCCTGGTCGAGCAACGGCGCGAGGGCACCCGGCGGCCCTGCCGGCTCCGCGTGGACCAGCTCGCGCTGCTCGGCTCCTGGATCGACGACCAGCGCCGGGCCTGGAACGACCGGCTCGACGCCCTCGACGAGCACCTCAGCGGACGGAGGGGAACGCGATGACCGCCCGCGCCGAGCGACACGACGACGAGCTGATCGCCCGCCGTCGCCTCACCGCCGGGCCCGACCGGGTCTGGGCCGCCTTCACCTCGCCGGCGAGCATCGCGGCGTTCTGGGGCGGCTCGCACGCCACGGTGCCACCCGGTTCGGTGACGGTCGACCCGCGTCCCGGTGGGGAGTTCGCACTGGACACCCGCGGACCGGACGGCCGGACCCGACGCCTGCGTTTCGTCTACGTGAGCCTCACCCCGCCGCACGAACTCGTCTTCGACGAGCCGGTCACCGGCCTGCGCACGACCGTCGCGATCCGGCCCGCCGGCGACGGCACCGATCTCACCGTCCACCAGCGACGGCTACCCCTCGAGCTCCGGACCGACCAGGCGGCCGACGGGCTCGCCTCGATCCTCGACGCCCTCGCCGCCCACCTGCGGGACGACGAGCCATCCCGGAAGGGTGACGACCATGTCCCAGCCGAGCCAGCGTGACCTGGTCGCCGAATACTTCGCGGGCTTCCGGGCCGGCGACCACCCGCGTGTCCTCGCGACCCTCACCGAGGACGTGGAGTGGGTCATCCACGGCCACCGCACCACCCGAGGCCGGGCGGAGTTCGACGGCGAGATCGAGAACCCGGCCTTCACCGGCAGGCCACGACTCGACATCCACCGCGTGCACGAGGACGGGCCGGTCGTCGTGGCCGCCGGTGAGGGCCGGGGGGTCAGCGTCGACCACGGGCCGTTCCGCTTCGCCTTCAACGACCTGTTCACCTTCCGCGACGGTCTCATCGCCCGGGTCGACTCCTACGTGGTGCCGCTGCCCTGACCGGTGTCGCCCGACCAGGGCGGCGCGGGGCCGCCTCAGTGACAGACCGTGAGCAGGCTCGCGGCGAGGCAACAGGCGACGACCAGGGCCAGCAGCACGGCGGCGACCGCCCGCAGCGCCACCTCCCCCGCGCCCCGGCCCCGCCAGGCCACCGGCAGCGCCTGCTCCACCAGGACGGCCACCAGCCAGACCAGCAGCACCAGCAGGAACCCGACGTCGAACCGTTCGTCGCCGAAGGCGCTGGCGTTTCCGCTCCCGCCGTAGTTGGGGCAGTCCCGCGGGTCGAGGACCGGGGCGAGGATCACCAGCGCGACCGCGACGGCGATCCCGCCCCCGACCAGCGCCCGGAAGCCACCGGCCCACGCCGGCCGCCGGCCGCCGGCCCCCTCGCCGGACGCGTCTGGTCGTCCGCCCGGGGTCACGGCGCCGGCGCCCGTCCGGTCCCGTCGAGGTCCGCGCGGGTGAGCAGCGCGTGCAACGCGATGCCCTCGGCGGCCAACGCCTCCACGCCGCCCTCCTGACGGTCGATCACGCAGACGGCGGCGTCGACCCGGGCGCCCAGGTCGCGCAGTTCCCGGGTGGAGAGCACCACCTGACCGCCCGAGGTCACCACGTCCTCGACCACGAGCACGGTCCGGCCGGCCACCGACGCCCCCTCGGCCAGGCGGGCCGTCCCGTAGGGCTTCGCCGCCTTGCGCACGAACGCGCAGGGCAGGCCGGTGTGGCGACCCAGCGCGGTCACCACCGCGATGCCACCCATCTCCAGGCCGGCCAGCACCTCGGTCCCGTCCGGGACCAGGGCGGCCAACTGCTCCGCGAGCGCGTCCAGCAGCACCGGGTCGGCCTCGAACTGATACTTGTCGAAGTACTCGTGCGCCACCCGGCCGGACCGGAGGGTGAAGTCACCGGTGAGTCGGGAGGTGGCCACGACCTGACGCGCGAGATGGTCACGTTTCACGCCCCGGATCCTGGCACGCGACTGTCGTTTCCGTACAAGACAGCCGGGTGCGCCGCTTCCTAGCATGGGCCGCATGCGTGATCTTGTGTACACCGGCTTCATGTCCCTGGACGGCGTCGTGGACTCCCCCGGCGGCGGGCCGGGTGAGGAACACCGCAGCGGCGGGTGGGTGGTCGAGGACATCGAGTTCTCGCCGGAGGCCTTCTCGCTCAAGGGTGAGGAGCTCGCGGACACCACGGCGCTGATGTTCGGCCGGCGCAGCTACCAGGCGTTCGCGCCGACCTGGCGCGACTCGGAGGACCACGCCTCCTACAAGGAGCTGCCGAAGTACGTGGTCTCCACCGGCCTGGCCGAGGACGCCCTGGTCGACGGCTGGGGTCCGACCACGGTCCTGCGCTCGACCGACGACGTCGCCGCGCTGAAGCGGAGCGAGGGCGGCGCCGTGTTCATCCACGGCAGCGCGGAACTCGCCCGACGCCTGTCGGAGGCCGGCCTGATCGACCGCTACCACCTGCTCGTCTTCCCGGTGCTCCTCGGTGCCGGCAAGAGCCTGTTCAGCCAGGCGGACCGGGACAAGCAGATGCTGCGGCTGCGGGACTCCGCCACCTACCCGAACGGCATCGTCAAGCTGGTCTACGACGTCACCCGCTGACCCAGGTCCAGGGCGATCGCGCCGCCGTCGCCCGCGCGCAGTTGTCGCGCCGTGCGCCCCACGTAGCGGCGCAGCGCGCGGGCCAGGTGCGGCTCGTCGACGTACGCGAGCCGCACCACCACCTCGGCGACCGGGACGCCTGCGGCCAGCGACGCGGCGGCGTCGCGGGCCCGCTCGATCTGCCGGACCGCCCCCTGGGTCAGCCCGGTCGCGGCCCGGAACCGGCGCTCCACGGTGCGCGGCGAGGCGTATGCGGGGTCACCGCGGCGCACCTCGGCGACCAGCGGGTCACGGACCACCGCACCGGCGCGTACGAGCCGGTCGACCAGGGCTTCGGCGTCGTCCGGGCCGGGCGTCTCCCACCGGCCTCCGTCGAGCCGGAACGTGCGGCGGGTGGCGTCGGGCAGCTCGGCGCCGCGGTCGACCAGCGCCGGCGTGGGGACGGTCCGCAGCGCCGTGCCCACGGCGAACTCGATGCCGACGAAGGTCGCGCCCTCCGGCACCGGCGCCGAGCCGGTGCCGGTCTCCGGGCCGGAGATGTTCGCGTACGCCCGTCCGTCGCGCTGCCAGAAGACCAGCCCCCAGCACGGGGTCGCCACCGAGGTCATCTCCGTGACCCGGTCGCTGGCGCAGGTCCAGACGGTGTCGACCCACGCGGAGTCCGACCGGCGGGTGGTGAACCGCAGCTCCACGGCAGGAGGGTACGGCAGCCGTCGTCCCGTCGTCGCGCTACCGGGCGGCCGACTCCTGACCGTTGCGCCTGTCGGTCGATCCGTCCCGGGAGGGGTAGCCGAGCACCTCGGCGAGGTCGCCCGCCGCGCGGGTGTAGGCGGCGTAGACGTCGTCGTCGAAGTGGTTGCGCCAGTCCCCCGCGGTGCCCTTGCGGTAGTGGGAGATGCGCCCGGGGGTCTCCTTGTCCTTCTTCATCTTCGTGAAGCTGTAGCGGGCGAGGAGCGCCTCCAGCTCGGACGGCGGCAGGACGATCCCGCAGTGGCGCATCAGCCGGTCGACCTCCTCCGCCTGCCCCTCGCCGGTGAGGTCCTCGTAGCGGAACAGGCGGAACGTCTCCGACGGCGGCGCCACCGCCCACGACCGCATCTGCCCGAACTGCTTCTTGTCGCGGAGGCGGTCGATGACGTACAGCATCCCCTCCTTCTTCGGCAGTTCCTGGAGGGCCTTTCGGGCCTGCGGGATGTCGCCCATCGGAGCGTGCGAGTTCCGCAACGAGAAGTAACTCGACACGACCACGTCGCGCGGGTCGCGGATCACGAAGAACGCACGGTACGTGCCCGCCTTCGGGACGGTCTCGAAGCGCTTGTGGGAGAGGAAGATGGCCAGGCCCACCCGACCGGCCGGAACGGGCGCGGTCGCGCCGCCCTTGTAGAAGCGCGGGTCGTAGGGCAGCAGACCGGAGTGCCGGTAGACGGCCGGATCGCTGAACAGTGCCTTGATCCACTGACTGCCGGTCTTGCGCACCGTGCAGTGGAAGATGTTGTCGAACTCGCTCCGGGCGGCCACCGGGACGGAGAGCCGCATTCGCGCGTTGCGGGCGTCCATCTGCGCCCGCCGGGCCGCGACGCGCATGGAATTCGGCGTATTGTGCTTGGCAAATTCGACAGCGCGGTTGATCACTTTTCCAAACCCAATCCGCACCCTGCGGAACAGGGGCAACACGGCGTTTTCCGCGCGCGTCGCGCAGGTGGGATCCGCAGCCGTTGCCTGCTCCGCCCGCGCCCCGACGCGCCGCTAGGAATATCCCCGACAGTCCAATTAATGTCAATCCCGACAACCTGGGAGTAGGCTGAAAGTCCGCAATTTCTATAGGAATTGCGGGGACGGTTCCCCGGGTCGGCGGGCATACGGACCGCGCGACGCGGCGGCACAATGGGCGCCGTGCCCTCCGCCGCCCGCAACCTGCTGACGTCCCTCGACCCCCTGCCCCACCGCGACCGGACGCGCCGGCTCGCCGAGTGGGCACGCACCGCGCCCGACCGTGAGCAGGTCTGCGCCGACCTGCGGCACGGCGGCCCGTACGAACGGCGGCTCGCCCTGATAGCGGCCATGGTGGCCCGGGACACCGGCGGCATCGCCGCCGCCACGCGCGACCCGCAACCGTCGATCCGGGCTGCCGCGCTCGGTGCCGCGCTGCCGGCCGGCGTGCCGGTCGTCGACCTGCTCGACCGGTCGGCGGCCGAACGACGGCGGGTCTAGATCGG
>NZ_CADEAU010000322.1 GCF_902825405.1 Micromonospora maritima
CCGCCGGGCGCACATCCGGCCGGCGGTGAAGTCGCGCCGGCGGCCGGGGACCGCGCGGTCGCCCAGTGCGGTCAGCTCGGCCGGCAGCAGCTCACCGGACCAGTCGGCCGGCCCGGCCACCGCCACCGCGACGGTGGGCGGCAGCAGATCACGCACGTGCGTCGGTGGGTGACGGGGACACTCGGTGAACGTACCGTAACGCGGGAGCGCGCTGCGGCGCTGAACCAATGTCGCGGGGGAGGCAGCGTCCACACGCCACTGTGCCGAACTTGGAAGGAGCCGCCGATGACGCCCGGTGCGGAGGCGTCGGAACCACGGGCCGGCGAACATGTCCCCGTGACCCCCGACTGGACCTGCGGCTCGTGCGGCGACGACTGGCCCTGCGCCACGAAGCGCCGTCACCTGTTGCACGAGTACCAGGTGGATCGGGCGTCGCTGAGCGTCTATCTCGGCTCCTGCCTGGCCGCTGCCACGCACGACCTGCGTACCGCGCCGGTCACCGCCCTCCAGGACCGGTTCATCGGCTGGGTGCCGCGCGGCCCGCGGACGTTCTGAGCGGCCCGGCGCTCCCGGTGGCCACCGCGTCGGGTTCACGGCGGCCACCGGTCGCGGTCTGCGGGACCGTTCCGGTCCCTAGGGACGGCGGGGCCGCCGGGTGAGGGCGAAACCGGCCACGCCGGCCACGGCGGCGAGCACGCCGCCCACGCCGGTCCAGACCCAGCGCGAGCCGGCCTCGGGGAGCCAGCCGGTCAGGTCGGTCTCCTCCTCGGCGACCGGCTCGGGCGTCGGCTCGGCGGTCAGCAGCGTCCCGGCGCGCGTGTTCGGCACCAGGGGCGCGGCCAGCTCACCGTCGTCGCCGGAGGCGCCGCCGGAGTCGGTGGCGCCGACCAGCATGTCCACCTCGATCGGCAGACCCAGGTCCGGCTCCGGCAGGTCGGTGACGGAGAGCCGGACGTAGTAGGTGCCGGGCAGCGGGTCACCCGACCACGGCTCGGCCCACGGCCGCACCCGCCGCAGCGTGCACCCGAGCGTCACGCTCGTCGCCGCGGTGTCCGCGGTCGGGGTCTGCGCGCCGGCCGTGCAGGCCTGCCGGCGGCGTAACCCGTCGAAGACGTCGACCGTCCAGGTGGACGCGCCGCTGCGCCGCTTCGGGAACGTGACCGTGACGCCGACCTCGTGCACCTGCCCGGCGTCGGCCCGGAACGACCAGTACAGGTGGTCGCCGGTGGAGGCGCCCACCCGTACCGGCTGGCCGGCCGTGACGGTCGTGGCGGTGAGGAACGAGGTGCCGGCCTTGGTCACGGTGGTCGCGCCCGGCGACGGGCTGGGCGCGGCGAGGGCCGCGGCCGGGGTGAGGGCCAGGCCGGCGGCGGCCGTCGCCGCCGCGAGACGAATCGGGGTACGCATCCTCAGTTCTCCCTCCACGTCGCCACCCACCAGCGGGTGAGCAGGCCGACGAGCAGCCCGGTGGCCAGGCCGGCAACGGTGAGCAGGAGCAGCAGGACCCAGCCGCGGCCGAGGTCCGGCCCGTCCGGGGCGGGGGAGGCGTCGACCACGTCCACGGTCAGCTCGACGGGCATCCCCGGTTCGGCCCGGGTGCCGGCCCGGGCCGCGAACGAGTTGCTGACCACCAGGCAGACGGTCCGCGCGGCGGACGTCCCGTCGGGGGTCGGCTCCGGGCTCGCCGCGTCCTGCTCCTCGGCGGCGGACCAGCGCAGGCCGGCCGAGACCACGTCGGTGCGCCCGCTGCCGGCGTCGACGCCGCGGACCAGTTCCCGCCCGTCCGGCGCGGTGGCCCGCAGCAGGACGCCGTAGTCCGGGTTGACCGGGCGGTCCAGCGCGACGCTCACCGAGGCGCGCAGCTCCTGGCCGGGGCGCACCGGGACCCGGTACCAGCGGTGCTCGGAGAACGCCTCCCGGTCGCTGTAGACGCCGGGCGCGAGCAGCGGCGCGCCGTCGCAGGCGGCCCCGCCCCCGACCACCGCCGGGGTGGCCGTGTACGTGTCCCGGGCCCGGTCGACCAGTTGCTTGATCCGGCCGGTCAGCTCGTCGGCGCTCTGTGCCGCCGTGTACGTGCCGCCGGTCGCGCCGGCGATGCAGAGCAGCTGCCGGCGTACCTTCTCGTCCGGGGCCAGGCCCAGCGTGTCGACGACCAGCCGGGTGCCCTGGGCGGCCAGCTCGCGGGCGACCTCGCACGGGTCGGGCGGCGCGCAGGTGTCCTCACCGTCGGTGATCAGCACGATCCGCCGGGCGGTGCTGCCGGTGCCCAGGTCCTGCGCGGCGGAGCGCAGCGCGAGCCCGACCGGGGTGAAGCCGGTCGGGCGCAGCCCGGCGACCGCGGCCTTGGCGGCCGTGCGGTCCACCGGGCCGACCGGCACGATCTGCTGCGTGTCGAGGCAGCCCTGCTTCTTGTCCTTGCCCCGGTAGGTCGCGCCGAGCACCCGGATGCCGAGTTGTGTCTCGTCGGGCAGGGCGTCGACCACCTCGTCGAACGCCTGCTGGGCGACGGAGATCCGGCTGCGCCCGTCGATGTCGCGGGCCCGCATCGAGCCGCTGACGTCGAGGACCAGCTCGACCTTGGGCGGCTCGGCGGCGGGTTCGCCTGTCTCGTCGTCCGCCCCGGCGGGGCCTGGACCGATCATCGCGGTCGCCGCCAGCAGTCCGATGAGGACGGCCGTCGATCGTCTCTTGTTGATCACCGGGCGAAGTGTAGTGAGATCCACTTTGGAAGATCATCCGGGTCGGTCGTACCCGGGAGCCCCTCCGTCGGCCCCGCTTCGCTTCCGGAACATGACCCACCGTTAGCTGCCCGATGTAAACCTTTCGGGGGGTGGCGCATTGGTCGGAAATCTGACCCACCCGCACCCGTTGTGCCGCTGCCGGACTGTGGCTAAGCTCTGTCTTGCACGCCCCAATCGCCCGCTTCCCCCGTGGCAGGCGATCGGGGCGTGCTTCTTCGTTTCCCGGTCGGCCGGGTCAGATCCAGCGACCGTCCAGCCACATCCGGGCGGACCAGTCGGCGTAGGGCAGCAGCCGCCCGACGAACACCGGATAGAAGTAGCCGAAGCAGAGCGCCACCAGCAGCAGGTAGGCGCCCGCGATGATCCCACCGACCAGACGCCGGTCCGCGACCTGCTCGGTGCTCGGTGGTGGAGCCGTTCCGGAGACCGGTGCGGGGGTCGCGATCGCGCCGAGCACGTAGACCACCGCGAGCACCAGGAACGGCACCGCCGGCGCGGCGTAGAACGAGAACATCGTCCGGCCGTCCAGCGCGAACCAGAACCAGGGCAGCAGGCCGGCGGCCACGCTGAGCAGGATCGCCCCGGCCCGCCAGTCGCGCCGGGCCAGACCCAGCCAGACGGTCGCGGCCAGCGCCGGCAGGAACGACCACCAGAGCAGCGGGGTGCCCAGCAGCAGCACCTCCGACGCGCAGCTCGCCGCGCCGCAGCTGCCGTCGCCGGACCAGTAGAACGCCACCGGCCGGCCGAGCAGCAACCACTGCCAGGGCCAGGACTGGTACTTGTGCGGGTCGTCGAGCTGGGTGTGGAAGCCGTACGCGGCCTTGTGGTATTCCCACAGGTTGATCAGTGGGCCGATGACCGGTGTGTCGCTCAGCCCGGGGGTGTTCGGGTAGCGGGCGGCCAGGCGGTAGTAGCCGTCGTCGCTGAGCAGCCACCCCGACCAGGTCGCCACGTAGGTGACCACCATCAGCACGCCGGCCACGAGCAGCCAGGGCAGCTCGTCGAGGATCGCGTCCCGCCACGGGCGCCGGACCCCGGCCGACCGGCGGACCCCGACCTCCCAGAGCAGCACCAGCAGGGCGAACGCCGGCACGAAGTAGAGCCCGCTCCACTTCACCGCGCAGGCGCAGCCGAGCAGCACCCCGGCCGCGAACCGCCACCACGGCCAGTCCCGCCAGCCCGACGGCGGACGCCCGGCCCGCCCGCGCAGCGTCGGGTCCAGACCCGCCTCCAGCGCCCGGGCCCAGCGCCGCCGCCGGGCGTCCCGGTCGAGCACCAGCGCGCCGAACGCGGCCAGCACGAACAGCAGCAGGAAGATGTCGAGGATGGCCGAGCGGGACAGCACCAGGTGGAAGCCGTCCAGGGCGAGCAGCAGGCCGGCCGCGCAGCCGAGCGTGGTGGAGCGGAACATCCGCCGGCCGATGCGCACCAGCAGCAGCACCGACACCGTGCCGGCGACCGCGGCGCCGAAGCGCCAGCCGAACTCCGGGGCGGTCGTCACGAGGTGCCCCGGCACGGAGATGTTGGTCTCCGTGTCCTGGTAGCCGAAGGCCCACTCGCCGAGCCCGATCAGCCACTTGCCCAACGGCGGGTGGACCACGTACGACGGGCCGTTGTCCTTGTAGTTCCACTCGACGCCGCGGTCGACGAGCCCGTACGCGTCCTTGGCGTAGTAGGTCTCGTCGAAGATCTTGCCCGGCGGGTGGCTGAGCCCGACGAAGCGCAGGATCGCGGCGATCACCACCACCACCGTGGTGGCCAGCCAGGCCTGCCCCCGGCCGATCCGGTCGTCGACGGTGGCCAGCCGGCGCCGGACGGCAGCCGGGATCCCGCCCCCGCCGGTGTCGCCCGGGGAGCCGGTGGCCCGGTCGTCGGGGGAGGGGTCGGCGTTCGCGCTCTGTGCTGTCGACGCACTCGTCACCCGGCGATCGTAGGCTGCGAGGGTGCCCGGTGGCGTCTGTCGTCTCCGAAATTGGTACGACCGTCGATGAGGGAGCGCGCGTCGTGGGTGAAATGTCCGAGGTGGGGCGACTGGTGCTGCTCGGCGCGCCACTGGGCAACCCGGCCGACGCGTCCGCCCGGTTCCGGGAGGCGCTCGCCACCGCCGACGTGGTCGCCGCCGAGGACACCCGGCGACTCACCCGGCTGGCCCGCGACCTCGACGTGACGGTGCCCGGCCGGATCGTCTCCTACTTCGAGGGCAACGAGGAGCGGCGCACCCCGGAACTGGTCGACGTGCTGACCGCCGGCTACACGATCGCGCTGGTCACCGACGGTGGCATGCCGAGCGTCTCCGACCCCGGCTACCGACTGGTCCGCGCCGCGCTGGACGCCGGTGTCCCGGTGACCGCGGCCCCCGGGCCGAGCGCGGTCACCACCGCGCTGGCGCTGTCCGGGCTGCCCTGCGACCGGTTCTGCTTCGAGGGCTTCCTGCCCCGCACCCCCGGCGCCCGCCGGTCCCGGCTGCGCGCGCTCGCCGCCGAGGAGCGCACGCTCGTGCTCTTCGAGGCGCCGCACCGGATCACCGGCGCGCTGGCCGACCTGGCCGAGGCGTTCGGCGCGGACCGGCCCGCCGCGCTCTGCCGCGAGCTGACCAAGACGTACGAGGAGGTGGTCCGCCGGCCGCTCGGCGAGCTGGCCGAGTGGGCCGCCGCGGGCGACGTGCGGGGCGAGATCACGCTGGTGGTGGCCGGCGCGTCACCGGAGCCGGCGGCCCGACCGGACGACGGGACGCTGCGGGCCGCGGTCGGTGAGCGCGAGGCGGCCGGGATGTCCCGGCGGGACGCGATCAGCGAGGTCGCCACCGCGTACGGGCTGCGTCGCCGGGAGGTCTACGAGGTGGTGCACCGCTGAGGCGGCGGTACGCCTCACCAGGCGGCGGCGAGGAAGCCGACGGTGATCAGCAGCGGGCCGGCCAGCGCCAGCCCCACCGCCCAGCGTCGCTGCCGTTCGTCCGCGAGCCGGGTGGCGCCGGTCCACCGGGGGATCGCGGCGGCACAGCCCGCCACCAGGGCCAGCCCGAGCAGCCACCGCAGGTGCCGGCCGGGCCCGGTGTCCGCGTAGGCGGTGGAGCCCTGCGGCCCGGTCATCCGGGCGGGCAGTGTGCTGCCGGTGGCGGTTCGACCGGCCGGCACGCCGCTGACCCGCACGCCGTGGGCCTGGAACCGGTCGCCGTCGGCCAGGAAGATCCCCCGGCAGCGCTGGGTGAGCCCGCCCCCGACGCATTCGGTGATCATCACCGTGCCGCCTGTCGAGTGCCCCACCGCCAGCCAGAACGGTCCGGCGCTCACCCAGGCGAAGAACGCGGCGAGCAGGCTCAGCGTCAGCAGCGCCGCGAGACCGGCGGGCGGGTCCGGCGGGTGGGTCGGGCGGGCCGGCTCGCGGCGGGTGCGGGT
>NZ_CADEAU010000323.1 GCF_902825405.1 Micromonospora maritima
CGCGGTCACCGCCACCACCCGCGAGGCCGACGACCTGGCCTCCGCGCTGGGCAGCCTGCTGCCGCCGGAGCAGGTGGCGGTCTTCCCGTCCTGGGAGACGCTGCCGCACGAGCGCCTGTCGCCCCGCTCCGACACGGTCGGGCGGCGGCTGGCGGTGCTGCGCCGGCTGGCCCACCCCGACTCGGCCGACGCGCACGGGCGCACCGGGCCGCTGCGGGTGGTCGTGGCGCCGGTCCGCTCGCTGCTCCAGCCGCAACTCAAGGGCCTCGGCGACCTGGAGCCGGTGCAGCTCGCCGCCGGCGACGAGGCCGACCTGGAGGAGGTCGCCCGCCGGCTCACCGACATGGCGTACGCCCGGGTCGACCTGGTCACCAAGCGCGGCGAGTTCGCCGTGCGCGGCGGCATCCTGGACGTCTTCCCGCCCACCGACGAGCACCCGTCCCGGGTCGAGTTCTGGGGCGACGAGGTGGAGGAGATCCGCACCTTCGCCGTCGCCGACCAGCGCACCATCGAAGGCGTCGCGCAGCTCTGGGCGCCGCCGTGCCGGGAACTGCTCCTCACCCCGTCGGTCCGGAAGCGGGCCGCCGCGCTCGCCGCCGAGCACCCCGAGCTGGCCGAGATCCTGGACAAGCTGGCCGAGGGCATCCCGGTCGAGGGCATGGAGTCCCTCGCCCCCGCGCTGATCGGCGCCGACGCGCTGGAGCTGCTCGTCGACTGCATGCCGACCGGCACCCACCTGCTGCTCTGCGACCCCGAGCGGATCCGTACCCGGGCGCACGACCTGGTGCGTACCTCGGAGGAGTTCCTCCAGGCCAGTTGGGCCGCAGCCGCCGTCGGCGGCCAGGCCCCGGTCGACCTCGGCGCCGCCGCCTTCAAGACCCTGGCCGAGGTACGCACGGCGGCCCGCGCGCTGGGCCAGCCCTGGTGGACGCTGGCGCCGTTCGGCCTCGTGGAAGCGGACGCCGCGTCGGCCCGGCAGCCCTGGGAGGACGCGCCGACCGAGGTCGACGTCACCCCCGACGACGCCATCGCGGTGACGCTGGCCGCCCAGCCGGCCCCGCTCTACCACGGCGAGACCGCCCGGGTGGTCGACGACCTCAAGCGGTGGGCCGGCGAGGGCTGGTCGATCGCGCTGGTCTTCGAGGGGCACGGCCCCGCCCAGCGGGCCGTCGAGGTGCTCCGCGACGCCGGTCTCGGCGCCCGGCTCACCGAGGAGGTGCCCACCGCGCCCGCCCCGGGCGAGCTGCTCGTCTCCTGCGGGTGCCTCACCGCCGGCTTCGTCGACGAGGCGTCGAGGTTCGTGCTGCTGACCGGCGACGACGTCACCGGCGGCCGGGGCACCTCCACCCGCGACATGCGCAAGATGCCCAGCCGGCGGCGCAACACCATCGACCCGCTGGAGCTGAAGGCCGGCGACTTCGTGGTGCACGAGCAGCACGGCATCGGCCGCTACGTCGAGCTGGTGCAGCGCACGGTCAACGGCGCCAGCCGGGAATACCTGGTCATCGAGTACGCGCCGAGCAAGCGCGGCCAGCCCGGCGACCGCCTCTTCGTCCCCACGGACCAGCTCGACCAGCTCTCCCGCTACGTCGGCGGCGAGCAGCCCACGCTGCACAAGATGGGCGGCTCGGACTGGCAGAAGTCCAAGGCCCGGGCCCGCAAGGCGGTCCGCGAGATCGCCGCCCAGCTGATCCAGCTCTACGCCGCGCGCAAGGCGTCCAAGGGGCACAACTTCGGCCCGGACACCCCCTGGCAGCGGGAGCTGGAGGACGCGTTCCCCTGGCAGGAGACGCCGGACCAGATGGCCGCCATCGAGGAGGTCAAGCGGGACATGGAGCAGACGGTCCCGATGGACCGGCTGATCTGCGGCGACGTCGGCTACGGCAAGACCGAGATCGCGGTGCGGGCCGCGTTCAAGGCGGTGCAGGACGGCAAGCAGGTGGCGGTGCTGGTGCCCACCACCCTGCTGGTGCAGCAGCACTACAACACGTTCGCCGAGCGGATGAGCCAGTTCCCGGTCTCCATCCGGCAGCTGTCCCGGTTCCAGACCCCGAAGGAGTCCGAGCGGACGATGGAGATGGTCGCCGACGGCACCGTCGACATCGTCATCGGCACCCACCGGCTGCTCCAGGCGTCCACCCGGTTCAAACAGCTCGGGCTGGTCATCATCGACGAGGAACAGCGCTTCGGCGTCGAGCACAAGGAGCACCTGAAGACGCTGCGCGCGTCGGTCGACGTGCTCGCCATGTCGGCCACCCCGATCCCCCGGACGCTGGAGATGGCGATCACCGGCATCCGCGAGATGTCCACCATCGCCACCCCGCCCGAGGAGCGGCACCCGGTGCTGACGTTCGTGGGCGCGTACGACGACCGGCAGGTGGCCGCCTCCATCCACCGGGAGCTGCTGCGCGACGGGCAGGTCTTCTACCTGCACAACCGGGTCGAGTCGATCGACCGGGCGGCCCGCCGGATCCGCGAGCTGGTGCCCGAGGCCCGGGTGGCGGTCGCGCACGGCCAGATGGGCGAGGAGGCGCTGGAGAAGGTCATGGTCGGCTTCTGGGAGAAGGAGTTCGACGTCCTGGTCTGCACCACGATCGTCGAGTCCGGCATCGACATCCCGAACGCCAACACGCTCATCGTGGAGCGCGCCGACCTGCTGGGCCTGGCCCAGCTGCACCAGATCCGGGGCCGCGTCGGCCGGGGCCGGGAGCGGGCGTACGCCTACTTCCTCTACCCGGCGGACAAGCCGCTCACCGAGAACGCACATGAGCGGCTCGCCACCATCGCGCAGCACACCGAGCTGGGCGCCGGCATGTACGTGGCGATGAAGGACCTGGAGATCCGTGGCGCCGGCAACCTGCTCGGCGGCGAGCAGTCCGGCCACATCGAGGGCGTCGGCTTCGACCTGTACGTCCGGATGGTCGGCGAGGCCGTGTCCGCCTTCAAGGGCGAGAGCACGGAGGAGGAGACGGAGGTCAAGGTCGACCTGCCGATCGACGCGCACCTGCCGCACGACTACGTGGCGGTGGAGCGGCTGCGCCTGGAGATGTACCGCAAGCTCGCCGAGGCGCGCGACGAGGAGCGGCTGCGCGAGGTGGTCGCCGAGATGACCGACCGCTACGGCGAGCCGCCCGCGCCGGTGCAGAACCTGGTCGCGGTGGCGCGGTTCCGGCTGCTGGCCCGCCGCTACGGGCTGACCGACGTGTCGATGCAGGGCAAGCACATCCGGTTCGGCCCGCTGCCGCTGCCCGACTCGAAGCAGATGCGGCTCAAGCGCTACCACCCGGACTCGGTCTACAAGCAGGCGCTCGACCAGGTCAGCGTGCCCCGGCCGAGCACCCGGCGGATCGGCGGCGAGCCGCTGCGCGACCAGGCGCTGCTGGAGTGGTGCGGTCAGCTCCTCGCCGACGTCCTGGGTGAGCCGGCGGCGCAGCCGGCCGGGGCGGGGGCGCGGTGAGGTGGGCGGCGTCACAGCCGGGTACGGGGCGTGAGAGAGTGACCGTCATGCGTGCTCGTCGTCTCCTCGCCGCCACCAGCGTCGCGGCCCTCGCCGCGCTCTCCCTCGCCGCCTGCGGCCGGTCCGCCCCGGACGTCGCCGCCTACGTCGGTGACCGGACCTACTCCGTCGACCGGGTGGACACGATCCACGACGAGGCCCAGGCCGCGTACGAGGCCTCGGTGCGCGCCGCCGCCGCGCAGCAGGGCGCGACCCCGTCGCCGGAGCAGCTCAAGCTGAACGTGGACCGGCAGGACGTGCTCAACCTGCTGGTCGGCATCGACCTGGGCAAGCGGGTCGCCGAGGAGAAGAAGATCCCGGTGCAGGACCAGCTCACCGCCGAGCAGCTCGGCAAGGAGCTGGGCGTGCCCGACACGGAGTACGCGACGCTCGCCGCCGAGTGGTACGACCTCTACCTGGCCCTGGAGCGTGGCCTGCCGCCGGCGGAGCTGACCGACGGGTCGCGGTCCGACCTGTACCAGGCGCTGGTCAAGGTCGGGGTTGCCCCGGCCGGCTGGTCGGCCGAGGAGCAGCGCAAGCAGTTCGCCGAGGCCGAGTTCACCCGGCAGGTCTCCGCGGTGAGCGTGGCGCTGCGCGACGAGGTGCGCAAGCTCGACGTGACGGTCAACCCGCGCTTCCCGACGCTGGAGATCCCCGCGCTGCTCCAGACCGCGAACGGGCTCCGCCAGTACGACCTGCCGTACGTGGACGGCGCGGACCAGGTGACCGACGTCTCCACGCCGGAGCCGGAGCCGACCGGGTCGGACTCGGCCGACCCGAGCGCGCCGGTGGCGCCCTGAGCATGACGGCACGCATCGTCCTGCTGGTCACCTCGCCCCGGCTGCCCGCCGGCCTGCTGACCGCGGCCGCCTGGGACGCCGTACGTTCCGCACCTGTTCTCGCCGGCGCGGAGAGCGAGCTGACCCGGGTGGTCCGGTCGGCCGGCGCCGAGGTGAGCGTGCTGACCGAGGGCGCGACGCAGGCGCTGCTGGACGCGGCGTCGGCGCACGGCGGCGCGGTGTGGTTGGCCGGCCCGGCCGGCGACGAGTCGCTCGCCCGCGAGCTGGGGTTGCGGCTGGCCCGCGAGCCGGGACTGGCCGAGCTGGAGCTGATGTACGGCTCGTGGGACCCGCCCGGCGCCCGGCTGCTCGACGCGGTCGAGGTGATGGACCGGCTGGCGTCGCCGGGTGGCGATCCCTGGAAGCGGGCGCAGACCCACCGCAGCCTGGCCGGGTTCCTGCTGGAGGAGTGCTACGAGGCGTACGACGCGATCAGCGCCGACGACACCGACGCGTTGCGCGAGGAACTGGGCGACGTGCTGCTCCAGGTGTTGCTGCACGCCCGGCTGGCCGAGAACCTGCCGGAGGGCGAGAGCTGGACCGTCGACGACGTGGCCGGCGGGCTGGTCGACAAGATGGTGCGGCGCAACCCGCACGTGTTCTCCGGCGAGCGGGCCGGCTCGATCGAGGAGATCGAGGCCAACTGGGAGCGGATCAAGCAGGCGGAGAAGACCCGGGACTCGGTGCTGGACGGCATCGCGCTGAGCCAGCCCGCGTTGGCCCTGGCCGCGAAGATCCTGGACCGGGCCGGTCGGGTCGGGCTGGCCGTACCGCCGCCGTTGGCCGAGTCCCAGGTGGACGCGGAGGCGCGGCTCGGTGCGAGCCTGCTGTCCACGGTCGCCGCCGCCCGGCAGGCCGGCATCGACCCGGAGGCGGCGCTCCGGCGCGTCACCCTGGCATACGCCGAAGCCGTCCGAGCCGCCGAACGCCCCACCCCCCACCACCCCAGCTAACCCCCCTCGCCCCCGCGATCTTGCACTTGCGGCCCTCCCGATGTCGCAAACACCCCATTCGCCGGGGCGCAAAGTGCAAGATCGCCGAGGCTGTCCGCCCAGCCCGGCCCCCATCGGCCAAGCCCCGCCGGGAAGCGAGACTCGCGGTCGAGATTGCGGGAAAGACGTAGATCTTGGAACGAGAGTGCCCCTATAAGGGCCGTCTCCTACCAAGATCTACCGCGCTCGGCCGGGGGCGGCGGTCGGGAGGGGAGAGGTCCGGCGGCGCGGTCGGTAGGGTTCCGGTATGGAAGCGTTCGTGCCGCTGGCGGAGCGGATCGTCGAGGCGTTGCTGGAGAGCCGGCCCGGGCTGGCCACCTCCGCCGGGGACCACCGCTACGACGACCGTCTGCCCGACCTCTCCGCCGACGCCCTCGCCGCCGACCAGGCGATGCTGAAGGACGCGGCCGACGCGCTCTCCGAGATCGACCCGGACGTGCTCGACGTCGACGAGAGTGTCGACCACGCCCTGCTCAGCAGCCTGGTCGACCGCGGGCTGTTCGAGGCGACCGAGATCCGCAGCCACGAGTGGGACCCGCTGCGTCACAACCCGGGCCCGCTGCTGCACGCGTTGCTGGCCCGTCCCTACGCCCCGGTCGAGGAGCGCCTGGCCCACCTGGCGGGGCGCCTCGCCGCCGTACCGGATGCCCTGGCCACCGCGCGCGCGACGCTGCGGGACATGCCGCGGATCCACGCCGAGACGGCGGTCGGGCAGTTCACCGGCACCGCGGCCCTGGTCCGCGACGAGGTGCCCGCGCTGCTCGCCCAGGCGCCGGCGCTGCGCGACCGGGTC
>NZ_CADEAU010000324.1 GCF_902825405.1 Micromonospora maritima
TCGCCGGCCGCCGGTCTGGCTGGTGGTCGGGGTGGCCGCCGCGGTGCTGGCCGGCGTGGTCGGGGCGGCGGCGTGGACGGCCACGCAGCGGGTCGCCGCGATGGACACCACCAAGCAGCCGACCAGCGGCGCGTGGGTGGGCAGCAGCGTCACCGGCGCGCTGGGGGTGCCGTTGCGGGAGACCGCGTTCGAGTTCACCGTCTACCGGATGAGCTGCGGCACGGGCGTGCTGCCGGCCGCGCCGGGCGGCGGGCGGCCCTGCCTGGCCACCGTGGGCGTGCGCAACCTCACGTCCGAGCAGCAGACCTGGCACGGTCAGTTGCAGCGTGCGTACCTGCCCAGCGGCAACTGGGTGGCCGCGGACGAGAACGCCACGCGGGTGGCGAACCTCGGCCGGGACGTGTTCGCCCAGCCGGTGGCCGCCGGCCGGCGGGTGCTGCTGCCGCTGGTGTTCACCGTGCACGGCGCCGAGCCGCCGAAGCAGTTGGAGCTGCGCAGCGGGGTGTTCTCCGCCGGCGTCCGGGTGGACGTGGACTGACCGGGGTGCGGGCGGCGGTCGTACCCTGGGGTCCGTGACCGCCGTCCTCGCCCCCGCCGCCGCGCTCGACGCGGCCGACTGGCAGGCCCGCCGGCGCGCCCACGAGGAGCGGGTCGACGCCTGGCTCGCGCCGCACCTGACCCGCCGCCGCGCCGGGGTGAAGCATCCGGTGGAGGACTTCCTGTTCACCTACTACTCGCACCGGCCGGCGCAGCTGCGCCGGTGGCACCCGGGCGCGGGCGTGGTGCTGCGCGACGCCGACCCGGCCGGGTTCGGCCCGGATTACACCGCCGGCGCCGCCGGGCTCACCCTCGACACCGAGCGGGTACGCGCGCGCCGCGCCGAGTCGATCGACTGGATCCGTACGCTGCTGGCGGCCACCGCCGGCCGCCCGGCGCACCTGGGCTGCTTCGGCATGCACGAGTGGGCGATGGTCTACCGGCAGACCCAGGAGCAGGTACGGCACAACGCCTGGCCGTTGCGGCTCAGCCCGGAGGCGACCGCGGCCGTGGTCGAGGAGCGCGGCGTGCGGTGCAGCCACTTCGACGCGTTCCGGTTCTTCACCGGCCCGGCCCGGCCGCTCAACGTGCTCCAGCCGACCCGGGAGAGCCAGCACGCGCTGGAGCAGCCGGGTTGCCTGCACGCCAACATGGATCTCTACAAGTGGGCGTACAAGCTCTCCCCCCTGGTCTCCTCGGAGCTCGTCGCCGACTGCTTCGCGCTGGCGCGGGAGATCCGGACGCTGGACATGCGGGCGTCGCCGTACGACCTGGCCGACCTGGGTCACCCGCCGGTGCGGGTGGAGACCCCGGAGGGCCGGGCCGAGTACGCCGCCGCCCAGCGCGGTTTCGCCGAGCGGGCCGCCGGGTTGCGGGCCCGCCTGCTGGCCGAGCTGGAGCGTTCGGTGCCCGCCGACCCGGCCTGAGAACCCCGAGCGGACCGGCGGCAGGCACGCCGAGCGCGGCCGCCGCTTCGACGCCCCGGACTCAGTCCTCCGGACGGCCCCGGTGTCGGGCCCACTCCGGCGCGAGGATCGACATCACGGTGGCGTCCACCCAGTCGTCGCCGTCGCGCAGCACCTGCCGCAGCGTCCCCTCGGCCACGAAGCCGACCTTCTCGTAGGCCCGCCGGGCACGTGGGTTGAACGTGAAGACCTCCAGCCCGATGCGGTGCAGGCCGAGCTGCTCGAAGCCGTAGCCGACGATCAGCCGCACCGCCTCGGTGCCAAGCCCGCGGTCCCGGCCGTCCGGCCCGATCAGGGTACGGAAGTTGCAGCTCGCGTTGGCCCGGTCCCACTCGTTCAGGACCACCTCGCCGACGCACCGCCCGCCGACGCGGTCGACCACGGCCAGGTCCAGCCGGTCGGTCTGGCTGTTGCGGGTGCCGTACCAGGCGCGCAGCCGGGTCTCCGCGAAGTCCTCCCCGGGCGGGCTGCCGGTCAGTCGGACCACCTCCGGGTCGGCCAGGATCGCCGCCAGCGCGGGCAGGTCGTCGTCGAGGAACGGGCGCAGCAGCACACGCTCGCCGGTGAGCGTGGGCTTGACGGAGAAACCGGTCGGCACCCGATGGATTCTGGGCAGCCCCGCGGGGGGCCGCAAACGGATTAGCCGCAGCCGGCGGGCCCGATCGGGCAATCCCCGACCGCCCCGACCTCGGCCTTGGCACAGTGGGGAAATGGGATGGGCCGGGCGGATCCAGCTGGCCGACCAGGCCGGCGGGGTCAGCCGGTTGGAGCTGTTCCTCGACCTGATCTTCGTGTTCGCCTTCCTCAACGTCACCGGGTTGACCGCCGAGCAGCTCAACCCGGCCGGTCTGCCCCGTGGACTCCTGCTCCTCGTGCTGCTCTGGTGGTGCTGGACGCCGTTCGCCTGGCTCGGGGCCATGGTGCGGCTGGATCGTGGCGTCCTGCCGGTGGCGATGTTCGGGCTCAGCGCCGCCCTGTTCGTGATGAGCCTGACCGTGCGGGAGGCGTTCCAGGACCGTCCGGGCGGGCTGTCCGGTCCCGTGGTCTTCGCCCTGGGCTACCTGCTCGTGCGGGTCACCGCGCTCACCGTGGCCACGGTGGCGACGACGGACCGGACCTGGGTCCGGCACCTGGTCCGGAGCGTCTGGCCGCCCGCCGCACTGGGCGCGCTGTTCCTGCTCGCGGCGGCGGTGGCACCGACCTACGTCCCGAATGTGGTGACCCGGGAATGGGTTCGCTTCGCCCTCGTCGGTTGCGCGGTCGCCGTCGAGTACGGCGGCGCCCTGCTGGCCGGAACCCAGCGGTGGCGGATCGCGTCCATTCCGTACTGGGCCGAGCGGCACGCACTGATCATCCTGATCGGGTTCGGCGAGACGATCATCTCGATCGGGCTCAGCCAGGGCATGGCCGTGGCGCAGCCGCTCACCCCGGCGGTGGTGATGGGGGTCCTGCTCGGTGTGGCACTCGCCGGCGCCCTCTGGTGGACGTACTTCGACATCGCCCGGTTCGCGGCGGAGCAGGCGCTCCAGCGGGTCGCGGGCAACCGGCGCGAGGCCCTCGGACGGGACGCGTACAGCTTCCTGCACCTGCCGATGATGGCCGGGCTGATCCTCGTGGCGCTGGGGCTGAAGAAGGCACTCGGCGAGCTGCGGGTGCACAGCGGGGAGAGCGATCCGCTCCTCGGGGTGGCGACGCTCTACGGCGGGGTGGTGCTGTACCTGGTCGGACTGGTGCTGTTCGAGATACGGACGCTCCGTATCCTGGGCCGCTCGCCGCTGCTCGGCATCGTGCTGGTGCTGGCCGCCGCGCCGTTCGCCCCGCGCCTGCCGGTGCTGGCCGAACTGGCCGTGCTGGCGGCGGCCGTCGGCGCGACCGCGTTGGCCGACGCGACGATCTTCCGGCACCGTCACCGGCGCCTGCACGCGGCCATCGGCACCGCCCACGAGCACGCCGGCGTCACCCCGAAGGAACTCTTCTTCGACCTCGCCTTCGTGTACGCCTTCCTTCAGGTGGCGGCGTTGATGGCCGACGACCCGACGGTGACCGGCGTGGTCCGCGGCCTGCTCGTGCTCACCACCCTCTGGCTGGCCTGGTGCGCGTACGCCTGGCTGGCCTCGGTGGTGCGCTCCGAGAGTCCCCTGGTACGCCTGGTGATGGTGCTGGTCGTGGCGGTCACCGCAGTGATCACACTGGCCGGACCGCAGGCGTTGGCCGACGCGCTGGGCGGCCTGTCCGGTCCGCTGGTCTTCGTGGCCTGTTACGCCGTGATCCGACTGCTGGTGCTCGTCTCGTTCGCCGGCGCGGCGCGGCAGCACCCGGGGATGTGGTCGCCCTGGCCGGCCCTGGCCGCCGTGCCCAGCCTGGTCGCGCTCGGCCTGCTGCTGATCGCGGCGCTGGTGCCCGAGCCGGTGGGCGACATCCGGGCGCTCTCTCCGGTCCGGGTGGGCCTGTGGATCGCGGCGATCCTGGTCGACGTGCTCGGCAACGCCCGGGTCCTGCGCGTACTGCGGATCAGATCCGCCGCGCACTGGGCCGACCGGTTCAGCCTGATCGTCATCATCGCGCTCGGCGAGGCGGTGATCTCGATGGGCACCGCGCTCGCCTACACCCCGATCTCGGCCCGGATCATCGTGGCGGTCCTGCTCGGCACGGGGCTGCTCGCCTCGCTGTGGTGGGCGTACTTCGGCTGGGACAGCGCCGCGGGGGAACGGGCGTTGGAGGCCGCCGACGCCACGGTCCGGACACGGATCGCCCGGAACGCGTACACGTTGCTGCACCTGCCCATGGTCGCCGGGATCGTGCTGGTCTCCCTGGGCCTGCGCAAGTCCATGGCGGTGCTGGGCAGCGCCGGCTTTCTCACCCTGGGACCCCCGCCGTACCTGCTGGGTCACACCGCGCTCTTCGGCGGGGTGCTCCTCTATCTGGTCGCCGTGCAGGCGTTCCACTCGCGGATCGTCGGACGCCGCCGGACGCTCCGCGTGGCGCAGGCCGTGCTCGTGGCGGCGTTGCTGCCGCTGACGGCAGGGCTTGCGGCGCTGGTCTCGCTGGCCGTGCTCACCGCGGTCTGCCTGGCCGTCACCGCGTTCGAGGCGACCCGTGGCAGGCCCGTGCCCGCCGTGCAGCCGGTGCCCTCACCCTGACCGTCCGACGGTCAGTCGCCGTCGACCCGGCGGTCCCGCTTGCGCTGCGACTGCCGCTTCTTCTCGGCCAACCGTCGCTCCTTCGCGCCGCGCGACGGCCGGGTCGGGCGACGCGGCTTCGGCGGCGGGGCGACCGCCTCGCGCAGCAGCGCGGCCATCCGCTCCCGGGCCGCCTCCCGGTTGGCCAGTTGCGCGCGGTGCTCGCTGGCCGCCACGGTCAGCACGCCGTCGACCAGCCGGCCGGCGAGCCGGGCCAGGGCCCGCTCCCGCAGCGCCTCCGGCACGCTCGGCGAGCCGGCCAGGTCGAAGCTCAGCTCGACCCGCGAGTCGGTGGTGTTGACCCCCTGCCCGCCCGGCCCGGACGACCGGGAGAACCGCTCCCGCAGCTCGACGGCGGGCACCACGAGCCGGTCGGTCACCCGCAGTCCGTCGTCCACGCCCCGAGGCTAGCGCCCCGGACGGTGGCTCGGGGTGGGGGTACCGGTCGGGGTGGGGCTGGCCCGCTCCTCGTCGGAGCCGGACGCCGCGTACGCGGCCGCGCCCACCGTCAGCAGGGCGATCACAGCGATCTTGACCACCACGCCACGGATCGCGGTCCAGGCGGTGCGCCGGGCACCCGGCACGCTGGTCCGGATCGTCTGGTAGTCCTTCCAGCCGCGCTGGGCACGGGCGTACGACGCGCCGACACCGGCGCCGACGACCAGGCCCACCACGAGGAGGGCCGCGATGACAGCTTGCTCCACCTCCGCCAGTATCCATACTCAGCGTAATATTTCCATTGTCCGATGCTCCCACGCCGGATATCCGACACTTCCGAGGCGTCTGGGCAGCTCAGCCGCCCCGGCCGATGATGGTGTCGGCGGTCTGCTGGACCTGGTCGATCGGGATGGCGAAGCCGATCCCGATCGAGCCGTTCCCGTCGATGGTGGCGATGGCGGTGTTGACCCCGACCACCTCGCCGCGCGCGTTCACCAGCGGCCCCCCGGAGTTGCCCGGGTTGATGGACGCGTCGGTCTGCACCGCGGTGTGCCGGCCGTTGCCGATCCGCACCTGCCGGTTGAGCGCACTGACGATTCCGGCGGTGACGGTGCCGGCCAGCCCGAGCGGCGAGCCGACCGCGAGCACCGGCTCCCCCACCCGGGTCGAGTTCGCCTTGGCCAGCGGCAGCGGCGGCAGCCCGGCGGACGCCGGCACCTTGAGCACCGCCAGGTCGCTGCCCGGCTCCCGGCCCACCACCTCGGCCGGGAACCGACGCCCGTCCGACGTCTCCACCGTCACCGGCCCGGAGCCGCCCCGGGCCAGGATGTGGTCGTTGGTGACGATGTGCTGCTCGTTGTCGATGGCGAAGCCGGACCCGGTGGCTCCCGCGCCGGACTTCCCGCCGACCATCACCGACACCACCCCGGGCACCGTGCGGCCGGCGGCGGTGACCAGCTCCGCCGGCACCGGCGCGGCCGCGGCCGCGGACGGGCCG
>NZ_CADEAU010000325.1 GCF_902825405.1 Micromonospora maritima
CGACGACGCCGCAGCGCAGGCCGGCGCCACCGGCGACGACGCCGCAGCGCAGGCCGGCGCCACCGGCGACGACGCCACCGCCAAGGCCGACGCCACCGGCGACCAGACCACGGGCACCAGTGACGCCGAGGACGAGGTCCGCGACGACAAGCCGGCCGATCCCTTCTCGGCGTTCGGGCCGGCACCCGAGCCGGTGCTCGGCCGGGTGCGCCGCGCCACCCGTGCGGTCGGCCGGTTCCTGGTGCACGAGTGGACGCTCGCCGCCGTCGCCGCGCTGGTGGCGGCCGTGGCGCTGACCTGGCCCACGCTGCGCTACCCGCGCTACACCCTGCCGCAGGACTACTGGGACCCGAGCCTGCAGGCGTGGCAGATGGCGTGGTCCGGGCACATCCTGCGCACCGACCCGGCGATGCTGTGGCACGCCAACGCGTTCTTCCCGGAGAACTGGAGCTTCGCGTTCTCCGACACCCTGCTCGGCTACGCCCCGGCCGGCCTGATCGGGGTCGGTCCGGAGCACGCCGTGCTCCGCTACAACATCATGTTCGTGCTGGCGCACGCGCTCGCCGCGTTCGGGGCGTATGCGCTGGCGCGGCAGCTCGGCGCGGGCCGGATCGGCGGCGCGGTGGCCGGGGCGAGCTTCGCGTACGCGCCGTGGCTGCTGGCCCAGGCCGGCCACCTGCACATCATCTCCAACGGCGGCATCCCGCTGGCGCTGGCCATGCTGGCCCGGGGGCACGGCTGGTCGCTGCGGTACGGCTACCGACCGCGTCGCCGGCACGCGGGATGGGCGTTCGCCGGCTGGCTGGTGGCCGCCTGGCAGCTCAGCCTGGGCTTCGGCATCGGTCTGCCGTTCGCCTACCTGCTGGCCGGCGTCGTGCTGGTCGCGGTGGTGCTGTGGTTCGTCCGGCGGCGCCGGGCGAAGCGGCCGTTCGGCCGGCGGCTGTTCCTGGCCGACCTGTTCGGCGGGCTGGTCTTCGCGACCGTGGGCGGGCTGCTGGCGATCCCGTTCTTCAAGGTCGCCGAGCTGCACCCCAACGCGGCGCGCACGCTCGCCGAGATCGACCTCTACTCGCCGCCGGCCAGCGGGTTCTTCACCGCGCCGGCCGAGTCCCGGGTCTGGGGCGAGCTGCACGAGGGGGCCCGGGCCGTGCTGCCCTGGAGCCCGGAGATGACGCTGCTGCCCGGCTTCGTGCTCTACGCGCTGGCCGCCGGCGGGCTGTTCTTCTCGGTCTGGCGGGTCCGACACCGGCTGTTCCTGCTCGCCGGGGTGCTGGTGACGATGGCGCTGGGCATGGGCACCCGGTTCCTCGGCGGCCGGTTCACCTACGTGCCGCTCTTCGACTACCTGCCGGGGTGGAACGGGCTGCGCACCCCGGGCCGGATGATGCTGTGGACCACCCTGCTCCTCGGCCTGCTCGCGGCCGGCGCGGTCACCGCGTTCTGCATGCGGGTCCGCGAGCTGGCCGCCGAGCGGGTCCCGCCGTGGCCCGGTCCGTGGCTGCGGCTGGCCACGCTGGTGCCGCTGCTGCTGGTGCTCGCGGAAGGGCTGAACGTCACCCCGCACCCGGTGGTGCCGCAGCAGCCGGCGGTGATGCGGACCGTCGACGGCCCGATGCTGGTGCTGCCCAGCAGCCAGAACCTGGACCAGCCGGTGATGCTCTGGTCGACCGACCGGTTCCAGCCGATGGTCAACGGCGGCAGTGGCTTCACCCCGAACTCGCAGACCCAGGTCCGGGAGGCGACGGTCAGCTTCCCCGACTTCGCCAGCATCGACTACCTGCGGCGGGTCGGGGTGAAGACCGTGGTGGTGCTCCCCGAGCGGCTCGGCGGCACCCCGTGGGAGGGGATGCTCGACCGGCCGGTCGAGGGGCTCGGCGTGAGCCGGGAGCAGGTCGCCGGGGCGGTCGTCTACCGGCTGTAGGGGCGGCCCGCCCGGTCAGGCGGGTACGGGTTCGACGGGCCGGTCGGCGGCGCCCGAGCGCCAGCGTCGGTACCAGGGCGCGTCGGGCGCGCCGTCGAGCAGCCCGCCGTCCGGGTCGTCGGCGTACGTCTGGCGCACGGCGTCCCGCTCGGGCCGCAGGATGTCCCGGATCACGAAGCCGCAGAGCACCGCCACGGTGACCAGGCGCAGGCTGGACGCCAGCACGAAGACGCCCTCGGGGAAGACCGGCCGGGACGTGGCGGTGCCGAGCAGTTCGCCGTAGAACGCGGCGAAGTAGCAGACCTCGGCGAACTGCCAGGCCAGGAACGCGCCCCAGCGGGGGCGGGCGAGCACGGCGAGCGGCAGCAGCCAGAGCACGAACTGCTGCGACCAGACCTTGCTGAAGATGAGGAACGCGGCGACCACCAGGAAGGCGAGCTGCGCCAGCCGGGGGCGGCGCGGGGCGAGCAGCGCCAGCGCGGCCACGCCGAGGCAGGCCAGCCCGAACAGCAGGTACGACACCCAGTTGAGGGTGGAGATGTTCGCGTTGAGCCACTCGAACGGGCCGAGTTCGCCGGGCGCGGAAGGGCTGATCCGGCCGTCCAGGTAGCGACCGATGTACCAGAGCGTGCCCCAGTCGATGGGCCGGGTGGTGTTGAGGTCGAAGAACCGGCCCCAGCTCTCCCGGTACGGGATCGCCACCGGCAGGTTCACCGCGACCAGCGCGACGAGCGCGGAGGCGGTCGCGACGAGCCCGGCCAGCAACCGGCCGGCCCGCGCGGCGAGGACGAGGATCGGCCCGAGGAGAAACAGTGGCCACATCTTCGCCGCGCCGCCGAGCCCGATCAGCACGCCGGCCACCCCGGGCAGCAGCATGCCGTACCGGTCGGGTCGGGTGCGCGCCCAGGCGAGCAGCCCGAACGCGGCCAGGCCGACGGCGAGCAGGTCCCAGTTGACGGTGGCGGTGAGCACCAGGGCCGGGGAGAGCGCGAACAGCGCCGCGTCCCAGGGTCGTCGGCGACGCAGGTTGAGGATGACGGCGACGGTGGCGACAGCGAGCGCGCCGAGCACCAGCGCGGTCAGGTTGTAGAACCACTGCCCCTGGTTCATGCCCGGGTTGTCGACGCCGACGGCGTGCACGGGCAGCCCGATCGCCCCCATGAAGTAGCCGGTCAGCACCGGGTACTCCACCGGGTGGTCGGCGTAGGGCACCTTGCCCTCGTTGAGCCCTTCGGCGTAGTAGAGCGCCAGCACGTCGGTGTAGCACATCCGGGTGTACTGGACGTTGTTCTGCCAGGCGCCGTCCTGGCACGGCGACTTCTGCACCCAGTGCAGCGCGAGCGTCAGGCAGACCAGGGCCAGCACGATCCGCGCCGCGGTCCAGAACCGGCTCTCCCGGCCGGCGGGCCGGTCCAGGGCGGCGGCGTGGTCACCCAGCGGCCCGCCGATCAGGCCGGACGTGCCCCGGACGAACCAGTCCGATCGGGACGGGTGGTCCACGGCCGTTCCGGGTCGTGGCGCGGCCCCGGACTCGCCGGGCTCGTCGATGCCTGCGGGCGACTGGGTGCTCATGGAGAGGCATCCTGCCGTACGCCGGGGGTCGCCGTCCCGTCGCGCGCGGAGAAATTCCGGTCCGCGAAACGCCGGCGGCGGCCGGACCGCTGGGGTCCGGCCGCCGCCGTCAGGTCGTACGCGTCAGTTGGTCTGTCGCGTCGGTGGTGTGCTCGGGAGCAACCCGCCGCCGCCCCCGCCGCCACCGGGGAAGCCGCCCCCGCCGGGGTTGCCACCGCCGCCCTGGTCGCCGCCACCGCCCGGGGTGCCGCCACCGGGGGTGCCCCCGCCGGGGGTGCCACCGGGGCAGAACAGGCCGAGCGGGTCGCAGCCCGGACCGCCGGGCTGACCCGGCTGGGTGGGCGGCGGCGCCGGCATCTCGCCGTTGCCGGCGTCGTCCTTGCCGACGTTCGCGGCCGGCGGGAAGTCTTCCTTGTCCATGCCCTTGAGTGCGTCGTTCATGTAGCGCTGGAAGATCGCACCGGGCATCTTCGCGCCACTGATGTCGTTGCCGTTGTCGTCCTTGATCGCCTTGCGGTCCTTCAGGTTGCCGACCCAGACCGCGGTGGCGAGCTGTGGCGTGTAGCCGATCATCCAGGCGTCGCCGTTGCGGGTGCTGCCGTCCCCGAGTTCCCAGGTGCCGGTCTTCTCGGCGGCCTTGCGGCCGTTCTCGAGGCGGCGGTTGACCTGGCCGGGGTACTGCTCCAGCACGGAGGTCACGTCGGCGACGATGTCCTTGTCGATCCGCCGCTGCGGCTTGAGCTTCTCACCGCCGACCGTGTCCCACTTGCCGGTGGTCGGGTTCTGCTTCTGCACCAGCTTCACGAAGTGCGCCTTGTTGTAGACGCCCTGGTTGGCGAAGGTGGCCACGCCGTTGGCGTGGTCGAGCACGGTGATCGGGTACTGGCCGTAACCGACCACGTGGAAGAACGGGTTCGGCGCCAGGTCCTTCGGGTCGGCCTTCGTCAGGTCGTGCGCCTTGGCCGGGTTGGTGTCGGTCTGCCACATGGTGGTGACGCCGGCCTGCTTGGCCATGTCGAGCACCTTGTCCGGGCCGATCTGCTCGGTGATGTAGTAGAACGGCACGTTCAGCGACTTCAGCGTCGACTGCTCCAGGGTGCAGGAGTCACCGCAGGACACCTTGTCGGCGCCGGCGTTGCTGACCTTGAACTTCGTTCCCTTCGGGGTGAACGCCGTGCCCTTCCACCGCGACTTGATCGAGATGCCGGCCTTGAGCGCCGCGGCCAACGTGTAGATCTTGAAGCTCGAGCCCGGCGAATGGCCGCCGCTGATCACGCCGTTCTCGACGTTCTTGCCGGCGTAGTCGGTGCCGGTGCCGTTGTCGCCGCCGTAGTAGGCGCGCACGGCGCCGGTCTTCGGGTCGATCGACACCACGGCCGCCATCAGGTTCTTCGGCTGCCCGTTGAGCTCGGAACCCTTCTTGACCCGCTGGGCGGCCTCGAGCGCCGCCTCCTGCATCTTCCGGTCGATGGTGGTAGTGATCTTGTAGCCGCCACGACTGAGCGCCTTGGAGCAGAGCGGCTTGGCGTCGGTCGCCTCGGCCTCGTTGTCGGTGCAGAGGCCCATCTCGCGCAGTTCCTGCGAGACGTAGTTGACGATGTTGCCGTACGGCGTGTCGATGCCGAAGCCTCCGCCGTTGGTCTTCGCCGGCGGCTGGATCTTCTTCGGATACTCGGTGGGGTGCGCCGGCATGTTCGGCGCGTCGAGCCACTTCTCGGAGATCATGCCGTTGATGACGTAGTTCCACCGGTCCAGCGCGGCCTGCGGGTTGATCGCCGGGTCGTAACCCTGGTGCGTGGCGCTCGGCTCCGGCTGCTTGATCAGTGCCGCCAGCACCGCGCCCTCGGCCACCGTGATGTCCTTGATGTCCTTGCCGAAGTACGTGCGCGCCGCGGCCTGGACGCCGTAGGCGCCGCGGCCGAAGTAGATCACGTTCAGGTAGTGCTGCATGATCGCCCGCTTGTCGTAGCGGTCGTTCAGCTTCGAGGCGAGGATCGCCTCCTTGACCTTGCGGCCGTACGTGTCCTGGTTCAGGTTGTCGAACGCGTTGCGCGCGTACTGCTGGGTGATCGTCGACGCGCCCTGCTTGTCGCCGCCGGTGAGGTTGTTCCAGGCGGCCCGGGCGATGCCCTTGTAGTCCACACCGGAGTGCCGGTAGAAGTTCCGGTCCTCGGCCGCGGCGACCGCGTGCTGGACGTGCTCCGGGATCTGGTCGATGGTGACCAGCTGCCGGTTCTGGTCGCCGATCCGGGCGATGGCCAACTTGCCGCTCGAGTCGTAGATGGTGGTGGACAGCGGCGGGATGGTGTCCTCGGGGAGGAGCACCTTCTGCGAGTACCAGGTGAAGCTGACCACGCCCATGCCGGCGAGCATGATGAACACGGCGAAGCCGGCGATCAGCATGTTGATCCGCCGCCGCTTCTTCGCCTGGGCCGAGTCACGGCCGCCACGGCCCCCGCGGCCGGGTCCGCCCGGGCCACCGGGTCCGCCCGGACCGCCGGGCCCGCCCGGACCGCCGGGCCCGCCCGCCCCACGCGTGTAAGGAGGGGGCCCCGCTTGAGGTCCTGTGCCTGCTTGCCACCCGGATCGGTTTCTGTCCGGATCGGTCCTGTCCGCCGTTCG
>NZ_CADEAU010000326.1 GCF_902825405.1 Micromonospora maritima
GTGGTCGGCTCCACCTCGACCGGCGGGTCCGCCGGATCGAGCCGGGGCTGGGGGGCGACCGACGTGCCGGGCGCGGGCCGCGCGGCCCGCGCGGCGGCCGCCGACGGCTCGGGTGCCGCTGGTCTACTGGTCACGACGTTCATTTCACACCGGTGCACCGGGCTCGCCGGGCAGCTCAGGCCGCGTGTCGGCGACAAATCGGACGTACGGCGGGAGCGCCCGCCCTATTGGTTCGCGGGCGGCCCGGAGCACTCACTAGTCTTGACGCTCATGAGTCACGTTCTCGCCGCGGTCGCCTGGCCCTACGCCAACGGCCCGCGCCACATCGGCCACGTATCCGGATTCGGCGTTCCCTCCGACGTCTTCGCCCGGTACATGCGGATGGCCGGCCACGACGTGCTCATGGTCTCGGGCACCGACGAGCACGGCACCCCGATCCAGGTGCAGGCCGACGCCGAGGGGGTCACGCCGCGCGAGCTGGCGGACCGCTACAACCGGGTGATCGCCGAGGACCTGCGGGCGCTGGGCCTGTCGTACGACCTGTTCACCCGGACCACCACCCGCAACCACTACGCGGTGGTGCAGGAGTTGTTCACCGGGCTGCACCGCAACGGCTACATCGTCCCGAAGGTCACCACCGGGGCGATCTCGCCGTCCACCGGCCGTACCCTGCCCGACCGCTACATCGAGGGCACCTGCCCGATCTGCGGCTACGACAGCGCCCGGGGCGACCAGTGCGACAACTGCGGCAACCAGCTCGACCCGATCGACCTGATCGACCCCAAGTCCAAGATCAACGGCGAGACGCCGGAGTTCGTGGAGACCGAGCACTTCTTCCTCGACCTGCCCGCCCTGGCCGACGCGCTGCGGCAGTGGCTCGACAGCCGGGACGGCTGGCGGCCGAACGTGCTCCGCTTCTCCCGCAACCTGCTCGACGACCTCCAGCCCCGGGCCATCACCCGCGACCTGGAGTGGGGCGTGCCGATCCCCCTCGACGGCTGGCAGGACCGGTCCGACAAGCGGATCTACGTCTGGTTCGACGCGGTCATCGGCTACCTGTCCGCCTCCATCGAGTGGGCCCGGCGCACCGGCGACCCGGAGGCGTGGCGCAAGTGGTGGTCCGCCGACGGGGAAGGCAAGGACGCCCGCTCCTACTACTTCATGGGCAAGGACAACATCGTCTTCCACTCGGTGATCTGGCCGGCGCTTCTCGGCGGCTACTCCGGCGAGGGCTCCCGGGACGGTGAGCCGGGCGAGCTGGGCCGGCTCAACCTGCCCACCGAGGTCGTCTCCAGCGAATACCTGACCATGGAGGGGCGGAAGTTCTCCTCCTCCCGCAAGGTGGTCATCTACGTCCGGGACTTCCTGGAGCGCTACGACGCCGACGCGCTGCGCTACTTCATCGCGGTGGCCGGCCCGGAGAGCAACGACACCGACTTCACCTGGGCCGAGTTCCTCCGCCGCAACAACGACGAGCTGGTCGCCGGCTGGGGCAACCTGGTCAACCGGTCGGTGTCGATGGCGGCGAAGAACTTCGGCGCGATCCCGCCGGTCGACCCGGCCGGGCTCACCGACGCCGACCGGGCGCTGCTGGACACCGCGAAGGCCGGCTTCGCGGTGGTCGGCGACCTGATCGCCCGGCACCGGCAGAAGCAGGCCATCGGCGAGGCCATGAAGGTCGTCGCCGAGGCCAACAAGTACCTGTCCGAGCAGGCGCCGTGGAAGCTCAAGGGCGACGACGACAAGCCCCGGATGGGCACCATCCTGCACGTCGCGCTCCAGGTGGTCAGCGACGCCAACACGCTGCTCACGCCGTTCCTGCCGCACTCCGCCCAGAAGATCCACGAGCTGCTCGGCGGCACGGGCGTGCACGCGCCGATGCCCGTCGTCGAGGAGGTCGACGACCTCGACGGCGGGCCGGCGTACCCGGTGCTGACCGGCGACTACACGGTCGGCGCGCGCTGGGAGTCCGTACCCCTGGAGGTGGGCCGGCCGCTCGCGGCGCCGAAGCCGGTGTTCCGCAAGCTCGACCCGTCCATCGTCGACGAGGAACTGGCCCGCCTCGCCGGCTGACCACGCACGCGTGACCGCGGCCCCGGGGCATCCCCGGGGCCGCGGCCGTCCGCCCGGTCAGGCGGTCGCCATGCTCGGCTTGCCGATGAACTCCATGATGGCCTTGTTGACCTCGGTGGGATGCGTCCACGGCGTGCCGTGCGGCGCGCCCTTGAGCGTGACCAGCTTGGCGTCGGACAGCATGTTCACCAGCCGCTGACCCGTCACCGGGTACGGCAGCACGTTGTCCTTGTCGCCCTGGATGATCAGCACCGGCACGTCGATGTTCGGCAGGTCACCGCGGAAGTCGGTCTGCCAGGCGTCCACCGAGTCGTGGGTGCCCTTGGCCGACGCCTGCGCGCCGATCTGCCAGTGCGCGTGGTACGCCTCGTCACTGACCAGCTTGCCCCGGTTCTCGCTGGCGTTGAAGAAGGCGTCGCAGAACTGGGTCAGGTAGGCGAACCGGTCCTGGATGATCGCCTTCTGGAACCCCTCGAACAGGCTCTTGTCGACGCCCTCCGGGTCGTCGGGCGCCTTCAGCAGGTACGGCGCCAACGGGGCCATCATGACCGCCCGGTCCACCCGGTCCGATCCGTACGCGCCCAGGTAGCGGGTGACCTCACCGGTGCCCATCGAGTGCCCGACCAGGATCGCGTTGCGCAGGTCCAGTTCGGTCATCAGCACGTCGAGGTCGGCGGCGAACGTGTCGTAGTCGTAGCCGGACGCCGGCTGGGCGGAACTGCCGAATCCGCGCCGGTCGTACGTGATCACCCGGTATCCGGCGGCGAGCAGCGGACCGCTCATCTTCTCCCAGGTCGCCCCGTTGAACGGGAACCCGTGGATCAGCACGATCGGCTGACCGGAGCCGTGATCCTCGTAGTACAGGTCGATGGGTGCGGAATTCTCCGTACCGACGGTGACGAAAGGCATGTCGGAACACATCCTCCTGCGTGGGGCCTCGGACGCCCACGCCTTCCCGACCAGCCGCCGTCTATGCGCCCCGGTGCGGATACGGCAGATCCACCACCCGGTCGTCGGCCAGTTCCGCCCCCGGCGCCCAGACCTCGTACACACCCCGTTCGTGACACTGCGCCCCGGTCGCGGCCACCCCGTCCGGATCCGGACGGGACAGCCGCAACCGCGACCACCCCGCCTCCTCCCGCAGCACCAGGCAGGGCACTCCGCGCCAGGACGCCGTCCGCAGCCGGCGCGCCGCCGCCTCCACCGGGTAGCGGGCCGCCCGGGTCATCGCCAGCACCCGGAACCCGCCCGGCTGGTCGGCCACCGCCTCGTACTCCGTCCCGCCGTACGCGCCGACGAGCTGGGTGGAGCGCGGCGCGTCACCGGTCGGCACGTACTCCTGGTCGGCGGCCAGACCGGGCACCGCGGCCAGCAGGTGCCGCCACTGCGGGCCGGCCAGACGCAACCAGCCGCGCTGCTCCGCCTGGTAGGTGTAGAGCACGACCTCCACCCCCTCGGCCGGATAGGCCAGCAGCGTGGCGTTCG
The DNA here is from genome assembly GCF_902825405.1 of Micromonospora maritima. Lineage (GTDB taxonomy): Bacteria > Actinomycetota > Actinomycetes > Mycobacteriales > Micromonosporaceae > Micromonospora > Micromonospora maritima. Next base: position 3,559 of record NZ_CADEAU010000326.1, read on the forward strand.
CCGGCATCGGCAGGTCGGCGAAGTCCCGGGTGACGAACTCCGGGACGAGCTGGGCGTTGCTCGGCACGAACCCGGTGCCCAGCACCGGCGGCCCGAGCCGGTCCCGGGGCGGCAGCGCGGTCAGCCCCCGGTGGGCCGGACCGACCGGGACGTCGTAGTCGGCCGGGTCGGCGGCCCGCCAGCGCAACACGTACGCCACGTCGCCGCCCTCCGGGTCGCCGCGCAGCACCGCCATGCCCGCCGGCGTCCGCAGGTGCGCCACGTCGTGCTCGCGGTAGCAGAAACCGTGCGGCAGCCAGCCCCGCACGTAACCGGCGAGCTGCCGCGCGGACAGCACCTTCACCATCCGGGTGCCCGGCCGGATCACCGCCGACGCCCGTACCGCCGCCAACGTCGGGTCACCCGCCGCCCCCGGCTGCTGGCTGAGCTGGTGCACGTACGCCCAGCCCCGGTCCCGGTGCAGCGGCATCAGCAGCGGCTGGTCCGCGTCCTCGGTCGGCTCGGCCGCCCCGTGCACCGCGCCCACCTCGGTCGCGTGCACGAACCTGCGCCACGGGTAGGCCACCCCGGGCCGGGGGCACCACTCGAAGCCGGGCACCTCGTCGGCGCTGAACAGCTCGTACGCGGCGCCCCGGGCGATCTCCTCGGCCGGGTGCACGCGACCGTCGTACGTCACGCGCAACCCGGTCCGCTCGGAGGCGGCCCCGCCGGTCTGGTCGGTGACGGTCACCCCGGGACGCTAAGCCGGCCAGATGTTGGGCGTGTGAACAGCCGGTGGCGGTCCGGGAACGTCGGCCCCGGCGGGTGTGTGATGCTGGCCGCGATGACCGAGCAGACCGAGACCCGCAAGCAGCGTGCCGCCCGCCGGGCCGGCGAGTTCCCGCCCGCCCCCGAGCCGCTGCCCCGGCCCGTGCCGGACAGCCACACCCACCTCGACATCACCGTCGGCGAGTACGGGACGCCCGGCGGCGCCACCGCCGGCGACGACCCGGTCGCCGCCGCAATCGCCGTTGCCGCCCGGGTCGGGGTGGACCGGCTCGTCCAGGTCGGCGTGGACGTCGAGTCGTCCCGCTGGGGCGCCGACGTGGCCGACCGGTACGCCCCGGTGCTGGCCACCGTGGCGCTGCACCCCAACGAGGCGCCCCGCCTGGCCGACCTCGACGAGGCGCTGCGCGAGATCGAGGCGCTGGCCGCCCGGCCCCGGGTCCGGGGCGTCGGCGAGACCGGCATGGACTTCTTCCGCACCGGCGACGAGGGGCGGGCCGCGCAGGAGGAGAGCTTCCGCGCGCACATCGCCATCGCCAAGCGGCACGGCAAGGCGCTGGTCATCCACGACCGCGACGCCCACGCCGACGTGCTGCGCATCGTCGACGACGAGGGCGCGCCGGACACCGTCGTCATGCACTGTTTCTCCGGCGACGCCGACTTCGCCCGCGAGTGCGTCCGTCGCGGCTTCCTGCTGAGCTTCGCCGGCACCGTCACGTTCGGCAGCGCCGCCGCGCTGCGGGAGGCCGCCGCCGTCACCCCGCCGCAGCAGATGCTTGTCGAGACCGACGCCCCCTACCTCACCCCGATGCCGCACCGGGGACGGCCGAACGCGTCGTACCTGATCCCGCTGACCGTCCGGTTCCTCGCCGAGACCACCGGCGCCGACCTGGACACCCTGTGCGCGGCCATCTCCACCAACGGTGACCGCGCGTTCGGCCCTTGGTGAAAGGAGGGGCCCCTTCTTATCGCCAGGCGATAAGAAGGGGCCCCTCCTAACGGCAACGCCCAGGCGCTTACGCTACGGGGCGTGACCGGACTCCTCGGCCCGGCGGAGATCCGGGAACTCGCCGCGCGGCTCGGCGTCACGCCGACCAAGAAGCTCGGCCAGAACTTCGTGCACGACCCGAACACCGTCCGCCGGATCGTCACCACCGCCGGGCTGACCCCGGACGACGTGGCGCTGGAGGTCGGCCCCGGGCTCGGCTCGCTCACCCTGGCCCTGCTGCCGGTCGCCGCGCACGTGCACGCCGTGGAACTCGACCCCACGCTCGCCGCCGCGCTACCGGAGACCGCCGCCCGGTTCGCCGGCCCGGACGCCGCCCGGCTCACCGTGCACCCCGCCGACGCGCTGCGGGTCACCGCCGCCGATCTGACCGGCCCGGCGCCGACCGCGCTGGTGGCGAACCTGCCCTACAACGTCGCCGTGCCGGTCGTGCTGCACCTGCTCGCCGAACTTCCCACCCTGCGCCACGGCCTGGTCATGGTGCAGAAGGAGGTCGCCGACCGGCTCGTCGCCGGCCCCGGCTCCAAGGTCTACGGCATCCCGTCGGTCAAACTCGCCTGGTACGCCCGGTCCCGCGCCGCCGGCAAGGTCCCGCCGAACGTGTTCTGGCCGGTGCCCAACGTCGACTCCGGCCTGGTCGCGTTCACCCGACGCGAGCCGCCCCGCCCGGACGTACCCCGGCAGGCCGTCTTCGCGGTGGTCGACGCCGCGTTCGCCCAGCGCCGCAAGACGTTGCGGGCCGCCCTGGCCGGCTGGGCCGGCGGCGCGGACCGGGCCGCCGC
>NZ_CADEAU010000327.1 GCF_902825405.1 Micromonospora maritima
CGGGTCGCAGGGCGTCCTGGCCGCGGAGAGCCGGGCCGACGACGACGAGTCGTCGGCGCAGCGGACCGCGATCGCCCTGATCGCCGTGTCCGGGCTGCTGGTCGTGCTGGCGCTGGCCCTGGCCACGCGCTCGCTGCGGCGCCGCAGCGAGATCGGCGGGGCGGACCCGGCCGGCCCGTCGACCGCGGAGCGGTGAGCCGGCGTCGGCGGTGATCTGAATTACGGCCGGCGGTACTAAACGCTGCAAAGCGGGGCATACACCGGCCCGTTCGGGTCCCACACGTCGGACCTCCACCAAGGGGGCCCTAACCGGGCGACGTAGGCTCTGACGTGAGAAACGGAGCGGGCCGCGCCGGTGAGGGCGACGGCGCTCAGCGAAGCGAGGTGCGGGCGTGACCAAGCAGATCCGTCAACTGGACCGGGTGGTCATCCGGTTCGCCGGCGACTCCGGCGACGGCATGCAGCTCACCGGCGACCGGTTCACCTCGGAGACGGCGCAGCTGGGCAACGACATCTCCACGTTGCCCAACTTCCCGGCCGAGATCCGCGCTCCCGCCGGCACGCTGCCGGGTGTGTCGAGCTTCCAGGTGCACTTCGCCGACTACGACATCCTGACCCCGGGTGACGCGCCGAACGTGCTGGTGGCGATGAACCCGGCGGCGTTGAAGGCGAACCTGGCCGACCTGCCGCGCGGGGCGGACATCATCGTCAACACCGACGAGTTCACCCGGCGCAACCTGGCCAAGGTCGGCTACGCGACCAGCCCGTTGGACGACGACTCGCTCGCCGGCTACGCGGTGCACCCGGTCGCGCTCACCTCGATGACGATCGGGGCGCTGGCCGAGCACGACGTGTCCAAGAAGGACGCCGAGCGGGCCAAGAACATGTTCGCGCTCGGGCTGCTGAGCTGGATGTACTCCCGCCCGTACGAGTCGACGCTGCGGTTCCTGGAGCGCAAGTTCGCGGCCCGCCCGGAGCTGGTGGCGGCGAACGTGGCCGCGTTCCGGGCCGGTTGGAACTTCGGCGAGACCACCGAGGACTTCTCCGTCCGGTACGAGGTCAAGCCGGCGAAGATGCTGCCCGGCACCTACCGCAACATCACCGGCAACGCGGCGCTGTCGCTGGGCCTGGTGGCCGCCGGGGTGCGCTCCGGGCTGCCGGTGTTCCTCGGCGCCTACCCGATCACCCCGGCCTCGGACATCCTGCACGAGCTGAGCAAGCACAAGAAGTTCGGCGTGGTCACCATGCAGGCCGAGGACGAGATCGCCGCGGTCGGCGCGGCGCTCGGCGCGTCGTACGGCGGCGCGCTCGGCATCACCACCACCAGTGGTCCGGGCGTGGCGCTCAAGAGCGAGACGATCTCCCTGGCGGTGGCGCTGGAGCTGCCGCTGGTCATCGTCGACGTGCAGCGGGCCGGGCCGTCCACCGGCATGCCCACCAAGACCGAGCAGGCCGACCTGAACATGGCCCTGTACGGCCGGCACGGCGAGGCGCCGGTCGCGGTGGTCGCGCCGAAGTCGCCGTCGGACTGCTTCCACGCGGCGCTGGAGGCGGCCCGGATCGCGCTCACCTACCGCACCCCGGTGATCCTGCTCTCCGACAACTACGTGGCCAACGGCTCGGAGCCGTGGCTGCTGCCGGACGTGGAGTCCCTGCCCGACCTGCGGGTCGAGTTCGCCACCGAGCCCAACGGCGAGGACGGCACCACGTTCCTGCCCTACCTGCGGGACCCGCAGACGCTGGCCCGCCCGTGGGCGGTGCCCGGCACCGCCGGCCTGGAGCACCGGATCGGCGGCCTGGAGAAGGCCGACAAGACCGGCGACATCTCGTACGACCCGGCGAACCACGACTTCATGGTGCGGACCCGGGCGGCGCGGATCGAGACCATCCCCGTGCCCGACGTCGAGGTGGAGGACCCGGACGGCGACGCCCGGGTGCTGGTGCTGGGCTGGGGCTCCACGTACGGCCCGATCGGCGCCGCCTGCCGGGGCCTGCGCCAGCGCGGGCTGTCGGTGGCCCAGGCGCACCTGCGCCACCTGGCCCCGATGCCGGCCAACCTCGGTGAGGTGCTGCGCTCCTACGACCGGGTGGTCGTCCCCGAGATGAACCTCGGCCAGCTCGCCCACGTGATCCGGGCGAAGTACCTGGTCGACGCGATCGGCTACAACCAGGTCCGCGGCCTGCCGTTCACCGCCGCCGAGCTGGAGACGATGCTGGAAGAGGTCCTGAAGAATGTCTGAGCCCGTCGCCCTGAAGCTCACCGCCAAGGACTTCAAGTCCGACCAGGAGGTGCGCTGGTGCCCCGGTTGCGGCGACTACGCCATCCTGGCCGCCGTGCAGGGCTTCATGCCGGAGCTGAACATCGCCCGGGAGAACATCGTCTTCGTCTCGGGGATCGGCTGTTCGTCCCGCTTCCCGTACTACATGAACACCTACGGGATGCACTCGATCCACGGCCGCGCCCCGGCGATCGCCACCGGCCTGTCGGTGTCCCGGCCGGACCTGTCGGTCTGGGTGGTCACCGGTGACGGCGACGCGCTCTCCATCGGCGGCAACCACCTGATCCACGCGCTGCGCCGCAACGTCAACCTGAAGATCCTGCTGTTCAACAACCGGATCTACGGGTTGACCAAGGGCCAGTACTCGCCCACCTCCGAGGTCGGCAAGGTCACCAAGTCGACCCCGGTCGGCTCGGCCGACGCGCCCTTCAACCCGCTCTCGCTGGCGTTGGGCGCCGAGGCCACGTTCGTGGCCCGGACCATCGACTCGGACCGCAAGCACCTCCAGTCGGTGCTGCGCGCGGCCGCCGAGCACCAGGGTTCGGCGTTCGTGGAGATCTACCAGAACTGCAACATCTTCAACGACGGCGCGTTCGACCCGCTGAAGGAGCCGGCCACCCGGGACGACTTCCTGATCCGGCTGGAGCACGGACAGCCGATCACGTTCGGCTCCGACGGGCAGTTCTGCGTCGTCCACCCGCCGGGCGGCTTCGGGTTGGAGGTCCGGGAGACCGCGGCCACCCCGGCCGAGGAGATCGTGGTGCACGACGCCACGGTCGCCGACCCGGCGTACGCCTTCGCGCTGTCCCGCCTGCCGGGCCTCGACCTGCGCAACACCCCGATCGGGGTGTTCCGGTCGGTGGACCGCCCGTCCTACGACAGCGTGGTGCAGGAGCAGGTCGCCGCGGCGCGGGCCGGGGTCGACCAGACGCCGGAGCAGCAGCTCTCCGCGCTGCTCGGCAGCGGCGACACCTGGACGATCCTCTGACCGGTCGCTGACCCGCCGACGTGAAGGGCGGGCCGTTCCCCCGCGGAACGGCCCGCCCTTCGGCGTCGAGGCGATCGTCAGGCCACCGCCGCGGCGGGTACCCACAATTCGTCGACCGCCCGCTCGGCGGCCGCCAGGCTCTGCTCGTGCAGCGGGATCAGCTCGGCCATCGCCGGGTTGACCGGGGCCAGGGTCAGCTCGGCGGAGATGAACCGCGGCTCCAGGCCGGTCATCGAGATGCCGTGCGGCAGCCACGGCTCGGCGTGGTCCCAGCCCTCCTTCGGGCTGCCCGCGCCGTATCCGCCGCCCCGGCTGACCAGGACCACGAACTCACGACCGCCGAGCAGGCCGGCCCGGGTCGCCGGGTCGTACGCGAGGCCGGGGGCGATCAGGTGGTCGACCCAGGACTTCACCGCGCTCGGCGCGCCGTAGTTGTAGAGCGGCAGCCCCAGCAGGACCGTGTCGGCCCGGGTCACCTCCCCCACCAGTTCCTCGGTCAGCTGCCAGGAGGCGCGCTGCTCGGGCGTGTGCTGCTCCGGCGGCACCATCCGGGCGAGACCGCCGGCGGCGTCCAGGTGCGGCACCGGGCTCTGCCCGAGGTCCCGGTAGGTGACCGTGCCGTCGGGGTGGGCGGCGCGCCAGGCGGCCGCCGCGCGGGCGGTGAGCCGCCGGCTGACCGACCGCTCGCCGGTGATGCTGGAGTCGATGTGCAACAGGTGTGCCATTAGTTGTTCCCCCTCCATGGATCGTTCGTGTAGGACCAACTATTTATAGCAGGGCGATGTTCCGTGGGCCGCGTAAACTGGGTCACATGTCCGCCGTGCCCACCGACGAGTCGGAGCGCCGTTCCGGGCCGCTGCTCCAGCACCTGGCCCGCCGGATGCGGCTGCGCTCCGAGTCGGTGCTGACACCGCTGGGCCTACGTCCCCGACACCTGGTCGCGCTCACCGTGCTGCGCGACTCGGGCGGCATCAGCCAGCAGGGGCTGGCCGCCACGCTCCAGATCGACGGCACGAACGTGGTCGGGCTGCTCAACGACCTGGAGGCGGACGACCTGGTCGAACGGCGCCGCTCGCCGGAGGACCGCCGCCGGCACGTGGTCAGCCTCACCGAGGCCGGCACGAAACGACTCCGCGAGGCCGAGTGCGCGCTCGCCGGCGCGGAGGAGGACGTGCTGGGCGCGCTGGCGCCGGGCGAGCGCGACCTGCTCTACGAGCTGCTGCGGCGGGCCAGCCAGGGTCGATCGTCGTCCTGTGCCGAGGTGGTCGCGGAAGGCGGGCCGGACGCCTGCTGACCGCAGGCGGTGACGCGGCCCGGCGGGGCCGGACCCGACCGGCCCGGCGGCCGGCTCAGACGGTGGTGGTCGGTTGCGGCCGGTCGTCCCGGACGTGGACCAGCATGTCGCCGGTCTCGATCGTCGCGGCGGCACGGTCGTTCAGCGTGACCACCTTGCCGCGGCGCACCAGCGCGATCACCAGCGACTCCAGCTCACGCGGCGAACGGCCCACCTCGCTGCGCTCGGCCGAGCGCATCGCCAGCGCCATGCCCTGACCCGGGGTGAGCAGGTCCTCCACCACGTCGATCAGCGGCGGTGCCGAGGTGGAGAGGCCGAGCAGCCGACCGGCGGTGGCCGACGACACGATCACGTGGTGCGCCCCGCTCTGCTTGAGCAGCGGCGCGTTCTCCGCCTCCCGGACCGCCGCGATGATCCGCACCTGACCGGCGGTGAGCTGCCGGACGGTCAACGCCACCAGCACCGAAGCGTCGTCGCTGTCGGTCGCGATGATGACCGCCTTGGCGGTGCGGATGTGCGCCTCCTCCAGCACCGACGAGCGGGTCGCCGAGCCCTCGATGGTGACCAGCCCGTTCGAGGTGGCCTGCCGCAGGGCCGGCCCGCTCCGCTCGACCACCACGATCTTGGACTTGTCCGCCCCGTTCTCCAGCAACGCGGAGACCGCGCTGCGGCCCTTGGTGCCGTAGCCGCAGATGATGACGTGGTCCTTCACGCTTCTCCTCCACCGCGACAGGCGACGGCCGGTCCGGTACTGCTCGGTCAGGACTTCCAGGGTGGTGCCGACCAGGATGATCAGGAAGAGCACCCGGGCGGGGGTGATGAACAGGACGTTGATCAGCCGGGCCGACGGACTGGCCGGCGTGATGTCGCCGTAGCCGGTGGTGGAGAGCGAGACCACCGTGTAGTAGAAGCAGTCGAGGAGGGTGAGCCCGTCCTCGTTGACGTCGCGGTAGCCGTCGCGGTCGAGCCAGACCACGAAGACGGTGGCGAAGACCAACCCGAGGGCGGCGAGCAGGCGCAGACTCAGCGCGCTCAGCGGCCCCCGCCGTTGCGCGGGAAAATGGATCACCGTCGGTCCCGCTCCGCCACCGTCGCCTGCACGCCCACAAGATAACGGGTACGCCGGGATCCGGCCCGCCGGGTGGCCGTCCCGACCGGCCGGGCCACTCCCGGCGGCGCGGACGGGGCATGATGGAGACGTCCGGGACGGCGACCGCGAGGGAGGCCGGCATGTCGTTGCTGCGACGGGTGATCGGCGGGGTGCTCCGCCGGATCCGCCTGCGTCAGGGCCGGACGCTGCGTGAGGTGGCCCAGGCCGCCGGGGTCTCCCTGCCCTACCTCTCCGAGGTCGAGCGCGGCCGCAAGGAGGCGTCCTCCGAGGTGCTGGCCGCGATCTGCCGGGCGCTCGGGATCCACCTCGCCGACCTGCTGGAGGAGGCGCGCGACGAGCTGCGCCGGGAGCGGCCCGCGCCGGTCGGTTCCGCGATCCCGCTGGCCCGTCTCGACCGCGCGCCGGCCACCCGCACCGGCCCGCACCTGCGGGTCGG
>NZ_CADEAU010000328.1 GCF_902825405.1 Micromonospora maritima
GGCACGGTCGCGCTGGACGAGCCGCCGGTGCGGGCCCGCTGCGTCGGCGACCTGCCGCTCGGCGAGCGCGTCCGGGTCCGGCTGACCGTCGCCGACCCGGTGGCGCGCAAGGTCGCCTTCGAACGCGCCTGACCGGCGGCGGCGCCGGATGTCCCGCACCCGACCCGGCGGCCGGCGCGGGGATTGTCACAGCGCCTCGACGCGCCGACCGTGGGCACCCTTTGCGAGGATGACCGCATGGCTTACGACGCGACCACGCTGCCCGACGTCTCCGGGCTGACCGTCGGCATCATCGGTGGCACCGGCGACCAGGGGCGGGGTCTCGCCTACCGGTTCGCCCGGGCCGGGCAGCCCGTGCTGATCGGCTCCCGCGCCGCCGACCGGGCCGCCCAGGCCGCCGCCGAAATCGCCGCCCTGCCCGGGATGCCGGCCGGCGTGGCGGTCTCCGGCGCCGACAACGACGAGGTGGCCCGGCGCAGCGACGTGGTGATCGTGGCGGTGCCGTGGGACGGCCACGCCGCCACCGTCGCCGCGCTCGCCGAGCCGCTGGCCGGCAAGATCGTCGTGGACTGCGTCAACCCGCTCGGCTTCGACAAGCAGGGCCCGTACGCGCTCACCGTGGCCGAGGGCAGCGCCGTGCAGCAGGCCGCCGCGCTGCTGCCCGACTCCCGGGTCTGCGCCGCCTTCAACCACGTCAGCGCGCCGCTGCTGGCCGACCCGGAGGTCGACCGGATCGACCTCGACGTGCTGATCTGCACCGAGGACCGGGAGCTGGTGGGCGTGGTCGCGGCGCTGGCCGCCCGGATCCCCGGGATGCGCGGCATCTACGCCGGCCGGCTGCGCAACGCCCACCAGATCGAGGCGTTCACCGCGAACCTGATCGCGATCAACAAGCGCTACAAGGCGCACGCCGGCATCCGGGTCACGGATCTCTGACCGCTCGCGCGGAAGCGTGTGTGTTAAGAAGGGGCCCCTCCTCTACGCCAGGCGTTAGGAAGGGGCCCTTCCTTACACCTCAGAACGTGTGCTCGGCGGCCGGGAACTCGCCGCCGCGTACCTCGTCGGCGAACCGGCGAGTGGCGTCGGTGAGCGCGCCGGCCAGGTCGGCGTAGCGCTTGACGAACCGGGGTGCCCGGCCGGTGCGCAGCCCGGCCATGTCCTGCCAGACCAGCACCTGGCCGTCGGTGTCCGGGCCGGCCCCGATGCCGACGGTGGGGATGCGCAGCTCGCCGGTGACCCGCTTGGCCACCTCACCGGGCACCATCTCCAGCACCACCGCGAACGCGCCCGCCTCGGCCACCGCGCGCGCGTCGGCGAGCACCTCCTCGGCGGTGTCGCCGCGGCCCTGCACGCGGTAGCCGCCGAGCGTGTGCTCGCTCTGCGGGGTGAAGCCGATGTGCGCCATCACCGGGATGCCGGCCCCGACGATCGCCTCGATCTGGGCCGCGCAGCGCCGGCCGCCCTCCAGCTTCACCGCGTGGCAGCCGCCCTCCTTCATGAACCGCACCGCGGTGCGCAGCGCCTGCGCCGGCCCCTCCTCGTACGAGCCGAAGGGCAGGTCGCCGACGATCAGCGAGTGCTTCGTGGCCCGCACCACGGCGCGGACCAGCGGCAGCAGCTCCTCGGCGGTGACCGGCAGCGTGGTCTCGTAGCCGAAGACGTTGTTCGCCGCCGAGTCGCCGACCAGCAGCACCGGAATCCCCGCCTGGTCGAAGATCGAGGCGGTGTACTGGTCGTACGAGGTGAGCATGGCCCACCGCTCGCCGCGCTCCTTGGCGGCGATCAGGTCGCGGGTGCGGATCCGCCGGGTGGCCGGCCCGCCGTAGAGGGCGGTCACCTCGGTCGGGGTGGACTCCACCATGACAATCTCCTTCCTCGAGGCCGCGCGCGCGGTCCCCGGGTTCCCCGCGATCGTCGCACCGGGCGGCCGGTCGGGGGCAGGTCGGAGTGGAGGAATTCACTCCCGGCCGAGGCTCGCTCAGCCGTCCTCGCGCCAGCGGTTGGTGATCGGCAGTCGCCGGTCCCGTCCGAACGCCTTCATGGAGATCTTGGTGCCGGGCGCGGACTGCCGCCGCTTGTACTCGGCGGTATCCACCATTCGCAGCACCTTGTCCACCACCGCCGGGTCGTGGCCGGACTCGATCAGGCCGTCCCGGCCCAGGTCGCCGTCGACGTAGCCGATCAGGATCGGGTCGAGCACGTCGTAGTCGGGCAGCGTGTCGCTGTCGAGCTGGCCGGGGCTCAGCTCGGCCGACGGCGGCTTGCCGATCGAGTTCTCCGGGATCGGCGGCGTCTCGCCGCGTCGCGTCGCGTCCGCGTTGCGCCACTTCGCCAGCCGCCACACGAGCGTCTTCCAGACGTCCTTGACCGGGTTGTAGCCGCCCACCGAGTCGCCGTAGAGCGTCGAGTAGCCCACCGCCAGCTCGCTCTTGTTGCCGGTGGTGAGCACCAGGTGGCCCTCCTGGTTCGACAGCGCCATCAGGATCACGCCGCGTACCCGGGCCTGGAGGTTCTCCACCGCCACCCCGGACAGCGACATGTTGGCCAGGAACGTGTCGACCATCGGCTGGATCGGCTCGACGCGGTAGTCGAGGCCGGTCCGCTTGGCCAGGTCCTCGGCGTCGCTGCGGGAGTGCTCGGAGGAGTGCTGGCTGGGCATGGAGACGCCGACCACCCGCTGCGGGCCGAGCGCGTCCACCGCGAGGGCCGCCGCCACCGCCGAGTCGATGCCGCCGGAGAGGCCGAGCACCACCGAGGGGAAACGGTTCTTGTCCACGTAGTCGCGCAGGCCCAGCACCAGCGCCTGCCACACCTCGGCCTCGTCGGCGACCGGCTCGATGATCCCGCCGGTCGCCGCCGGACCGGTCGGCGCGGCCGGGATGCCGGAGACCTCGTGGCGGACCAGCCGCATCCCGTCGGCCAGGTCGGCTGCGCCGCCTGTCGCCTCCGGCGCGGCGGGCAGCTCCACGTCGTGCACCAGCAGGTGCTCGACGAACTGCGGCGCCCGGGCCAGCAGCGTGCCGTCGGCGTCCACGATCAGCGAGTCGCCGTCGTAGACCAGCTCGTCCTGGCCGCCGACCATGTTCACGTACGCGATCGCCGCGCCCGCCTCGGCGGCGCGCCGGCGCACCAGCGGCAGCCGCGCGTCGTCCTTGTTCAGCTCGTACGGCGAGCCGTTGATGCTCAGCACCAGCCCGACGCCGGCCTGCCGGGCCACCGCGAACGGGCCGCCGGCCTGCCACAGGTCCTCGCAGATGGTCAGCGCCACGTCGACGCCGCCGACGCGCACCACGGTCAGCGTGTCGCCGGGGACGAAGTAGCGGTCCTCGTCGAACACCCCGTAGTTGGGCAGGTGGTGCTTGAAGTAGGTGGCCACCACCTCGCCGCGGTGCAGCAGCGCCGCCGCGTTGCGAGCCCCCCGGCCCGGCTCGGCGTCGGCGCTGACCTGCGGGGGACCGTCCGCGTCGAGGTAGCCGACCAGGACCGGCAGGTCACCGAGGCCGTCGGCGGCCAGGTCGGCCGCGAGCCGGTGCAGCGCGGCCCGGGACGCGGCGACGAAGGACGGGCGGAAGACCAGGTCCTCGACCGGGTAACCGGTCACCATCAGCTCGGGGAACAGGGCCAGCTGGGCGCCGGAGTCGGCGGCCCTGCGGGTCCACGCGCGGACCCGCTCGGCGTTTCCGCCGAGGTCGCCGACCGTCGGGTTGACCTGGCACAGGGCGAGACGCAGGGTGGGCATGTCCCCATCTTCCCCCAGTCGTCCCGCCCCAGTCCCGCCGGTCGCGGGAGACGCGGGCCACCGCCCGCCGGGCGTCCCCCGGGGCGGGACACGGCAGGACGACCCGCCGGGGGAGGGCGTAACGTCGGCGTAACGAGGCCGGTGGAGACTGAGCGGTCAGCCGGGCCGGCCCGGCCGGTGCAGGACGTACGTGTCACGAGGGGTGGATGTGGACCGTCAGCAGGAGTTCGTCCTCCGTACGCTGGAGGAGCGGGACATCCGTTTCGTCCGGCTGTGGTTCACCGACGTGCTCGGCACGCTGAAGAGCGTCTCGGTGGCCCCGGCGGAGCTGGAGGCGGCCTTCGAGGAGGGCATCGGCTTCGACGGCTCCGCCATCGAGGGCTTCGCCCGGGTCTTCGAGTCGGACATGGTGGCCATGCCCGACCCGACCACGTTCCAGGTGTTCCCGTTCGAGGGCGGCGTCAGCGGCGAGAGCGCGCGGATGTTCTGCGACATCCTCCTGCCCGACGGCAGCCCGTCCTGGGCCGACCCGCGGCACGTGCTGCGCCGGATGCTCTCCCGGGCGGCCGACAAGGGCTTCACCTTCTACACCCACCCGGAGATCGAGTTCTTCCTGCTGGAGAACGGCCCGCAGGACGGCTCGGTGCCCGTCCCGGTGGACACCGGCGGCTACTTCGAGCACACCACGCACGCCGTCGCGCGGGACTTCCGCCGCCAGGCCGTGCTGGCGCTGGAGCGGATCGGCATCTCGGTGGAGTTCAGCCACCACGAGGTCGCCCCCGGCCAGCAGGAGATCGACCTGCGCTACGCCGACGCGCTCACCACCGCCGACAACATCATGACGTTCCGGCACGTGGTGAAGGAGGTGGCGCTCTCCACCGGGGTGCAGGCCAGCTTCATGCCGAAGCCGTTCACCGACCAGCCGGGCAGCGGCATGCACACCCACCTGTCGCTGTTCGAGGGGGAGCGCAACGCGTTCCACGACGCCGGCGACCCGATGAAGCTGTCCAAGGTCGCCAAGTCGTTCATCGCCGGGCTGCTCACCCACGCCCGTGAGTACACCGCGGTCACCAACCAGTGGGTCAACTCCTACAAGCGGCTGTTCCCGCAGGCGCTGCCGGACCGGATCACCGAGAGCCCGGCGTACGTCTGCTGGGGTCACCTGAACCGGTCCGCGCTGGTCCGCGTGCCGGCCTACGGCAAGCCGAACTCGGCCCGGGTCGAGGTGCGGTCGCTGGACTCGGCGACCAACCCCTACCTGGCGTTCGCGGTCATGCTCGGCGCCGGCCTCAAGGGCATCGAGGAGGGCTACGAGCTGCCCCCGGGCGCCGAGGACGACGTGTGGTCGCTGAGCAGCGCCGAGCGGCGCGCCATGGGCTACGAGGCGCTGCCGGAGAACCTGTCCGAGGCGATCGACGTGATGGCCGGCTCCGAGCTGGTCGCCGAGGTGCTCGGCGAGCACGTCTTCGACTTCTTCCTGCGCAACAAGCGGGCCGAGTGGGAGCAGTACCGCCGCGAGGTCACCCCCTACGAGCGGCAGCACTACCTCTCGCTCTAGATCATGCTGGCGCGGTGCCGCTATCGTCTGCGGCACCGCCCGCGCACCGGCGCCGGGCGAACGGAGCCGGGGAGGGCGTTCGGTGCTGGGAGACCTGCTCAACGGGGCGTGGCAGAGCATCGTGTTCGGGGTCGTCGGGGTGGGGTTGATGGCCGCCGGCTTCCTGCTGGTCGACCTGCTCACGCCGGGCAAGCTGCGGGAGCTGATCTGGGTCCGCCGCAACGGCAACGCGGCGCTGCTGCTCGCCGCCAACCAGATCGGCATCGCCGGCATCGTGTTCACCGCCATCCTGACCAGCTACAGCTCCTTCGCCAAGGGGCTGGCCTCCACGGTGGTCTTCGGGCTGGTCGGCCTGCTGGTGATGGCGTTGGCGTTCCTGGTGCTGGACCTGCTCACCCCGGGCAAGCTGGGCGACGTCATCGCCGCCGACGAGCCGCACCCGGCGGCCCGGGTCAGCGCCGCCACCCACTTCGGCGCCGCGCTGATCGTCTGCGCCTGCATCGCCTGACGGTTGTCGGACCCGGGGCATAGCGTCCGGGACGTGAACCGGACGGACCGTCTCTACGCCCTGGTCGAGGAGCTGCGGGCGGTGTCGCCACGCCCGCGCAGCGCGCGCTGGCTGGCGCACCGCTTCGAGGTCAGCACCCGCACCGTCGAGCGCGACATCGGCGCGTTGCAGGGCGCCGGGGTGCCGATCTGGGCCGAGCCGGGCCGCACCGGCGGCTACGTGGTCGACCGGGCGCGCACGTTGCCGCCGGTCAACCTGACCCCGGTCGAGGCGGTGGCGATGGC
>NZ_CADEAU010000329.1 GCF_902825405.1 Micromonospora maritima
CGGGGCTCGGCGCGCCGGGCGGCGCGCCGATGGCGTGGGCGCCTGCGGCGGCGGACAGGAACAGCGCCGCGCCGCACGGCCCGTCCGGTGTGTGCCGGCCGGGTCGGGCAAGGTCGTCGGTCGGTACGCCGTGCGCGGCGAGGAAGCGTTGTGCCAGGTCAGTGGGGTCGCCGCCGTCGGCGACGTGCCACTGGAGCCGGGCGGTCTCGACAAGTCGGGCGCGGCAGGCGGCGGGCGCGCCGGGGGCATCGACCGGCACCTGTGGGAGCGCTTCCACAACGTCTGGTCGGTTCCGGCTCATCCGTTCAGCCGATTCTGGGTGAACAAGACGCATCCTTGCTCGATGCCGCTCAGTTTTCCTTGGTACTGTGCGTCACTGGTCATGTGAACCATGACACAGTGCCCCCACAGTCCGGAGAACCCGATGTGTCAGCACCAACCCACCTGCCCCTCCGCCGACGCAACCGACCGCGAAGCCGCCCGCGTCCTCGCCTGCTTCCCTGAGCAGGGCTGGAGCCTGCTCTGCAACGGCGTCATCGTCTTCG
Organism: Micromonospora maritima; assembly: GCF_902825405.1. Classification (GTDB taxonomy): domain Bacteria; phylum Actinomycetota; class Actinomycetes; order Mycobacteriales; family Micromonosporaceae; genus Micromonospora; species Micromonospora maritima. Next base: position 546 of record NZ_CADEAU010000329.1, read on the forward strand.
AGGACACCGGTGAGCTGCTCCCCGACGGGCGGACCATCGCCCCGCACCGGGGACCGGCCCGCCACGCCCTCGTCGCCTGAGCGATCACGCAGCGTCAGTGAGCGTACGCGCCGACGATGATCGTCGGCGCGCCGGCCGGGGCGGCCGTGTCCCCACCGCCCCGGCGCGATGCGCTCAGTCCTCCTCGAACGCCTCAGGCGCGGGACACGAGCAGACCAGGTTCCGGTCGCCGTACGCGCCGTCGATGCGCCGCACCGGCGGCCAGTACTTCCCCGCCCGGTCCGTGCCACCCGGGTAGGCGCCCACCGACCGCGGGTACGGGTGCGGCCACTCGTCACCGGACACCATCGCCGCCGTGTGCGGCGCGTGCGACAGCGGGTTGTCCCCCGCCGGCCACTGCCCCGACCCGACCTTGTCGATCTCCGCGCGGATGGCGATCATCGCCTCGCAGAAGCGGTCCAGCTCGGCCAGGTCCTCGCTCTCGGTCGGCTCCACCATCAGCGTCCCCGCCACCGGGAACGACATCGTCGGCGCGTGGAAGCCGTAGTCGATCAGCCGCTTGGCGACGTCGTCGACGCTCACCCCGGTCGCCTTGGTCAACGGCCGCAGGTCCAGGATGCACTCGTGCGCCACCAGGCCCTTGTTGCCGGCGTAGAGCACCGGGAAGTGCGCGCGCAGCCGCGCCGCCACGTAGTTCGCGGCGAGCACCGCCACGCCGGTGGCCCGGGCCAGCCCGTCCGCGCCCATCATCCGCAGGTACGCCCACGGGATCGGCAGGATCCCCGCCGACCCGTACCGGGCCGCCGAGATCGCCGGACGCCCGTCGGTGGGCGCGCCGGCCGGGTCGCCGGGCAGGAACGGCGCCAGGTGCGCCCGCACCGCCACCGGGCCCACACCCGGGCCGCCGCCGCCGTGCGGGATGCAGAACGTCTTGTGCAGGTTCAGGTGCGACACGTCCGCCCCGAACTTCCCCGGCTTGGCGAACCCGACGAGCGCGTTGAGGTTCGCGCCGTCGACGTACACCTGACCGCCGGCGTCGTGGACCTTCGCGCACAGCTGCGCGATGCCCGTCTCGTACACGCCGTGCGTCGACGGGTACGTCACCATGATCGCGGCGAGCGCGTCCCGGTGCTTGTCGATCTTCGCGTCGAGGTCGACCAGGTCGACGTTGCCGTCGGCGTCGCAGCCGACCACCACGACCCGCATGCCGGCCATCACCGCCGACGCGGCGTTGGTGCCGTGCGCCGACGACGGGATCAGGCACACGTCCCGGTGCCCCTGCCCGCGCTCGCGGTGGTAGGCGCGGATCGCCAGCAGCCCGGCCAGCTCACCCTGCGAGCCGGCGTTGGGCTGCACGCTCACCGCGTCGTAGCCGGTGACCTCCGCCAGCCAGCCCTCCAGCTGGGCGATCATGTCCCGGTAGCCGGCGGTCTGGTCGTCCGGCGCGAACGGGTGCACGTGCGCGAACTCCGGCCAGGTGACCGGCTCCATCTCGGTGGTGGCGTTGAGCTTCATCGTGCACGAGCCCAGCGGGATCATGCCCCGGTCCAGCGCGTAGTCGAAGTCGGACAGCCGGCGCAGGTAGCGCAGCATCGCCGTCTCCGAGTGGTGGGTGTGGAACACCGGGTGGGTGAGGAAGTCCGACGTACGGGCCAGCCCGCCCGGCAGGCCCGTGTCGACGTCGCCGTCGAACCCGTCGACGCCGAACGCCGCCCACACCGCCTGAAGGTGCGCGGCGGTGGTGGTCTCGTCGCAGGAGATGCCGACCCGGTCGGCGTCGACCAGCCGCAGGTTCACGTTGCGTTCGGCGGCGGCGGCCACCACCTCGGCGGCGCGGCCCGGCACGGTCGCGGTGACGGTGTCGAAGAACGGCACGTCGGCCACGTCGACGCCGCCCGCGCGCAGGCCGGCCGCGAGCCGCGCCGCCGCCTCGTGGGTACGCCGGGCGATCGCGCGCAGCCCGTCCGGGCCGTGGTAGACCGCGTACATGCCGGCCATCACGGCGAGGAGCACCTGCGCGGTGCAGATGTTGCTTGTCGCCTTCTCCCGGCGGATGTGCTGCTCGCGGGTCTGCAACGCCAGCCGGTACGCCGGGTTGCCGTCGGCGTCGCGGGACACCCCGACCAGCCGGCCGGGCAGCATCCGCTCCAGGCCGGCGCGGACCGCCAGGTAGCCGGCGTGCGGGCCGCCGTAGCCCATGGGTACGCCGAAGCGCTGGGTGGTGCCGGCGGCGATGTCCGCGCCGATCTCCCCCGGTGGGCGCAGCAGCGTCAGGGCCAGCAGGTCCGCCGCGACGGTCACCAGCGCGCCCACGCCGTGCGCCGCCTCCACCAGCGCCCGGTGGTCGCGGACCGCGCCGGACGCCCCCGGGTACTGCAGGTGCAGGCCGAAGAACTCCGCCGGCAGCTCGTCGCGCTCCACGTCGAGCACGCGCACCTCGATGCCGAGCGGCTCGGCGCGGCTGGTGATCACCGCGACGGTCTGCGGCAGCGCGTCGGCGTCCACCACGTACACCGGGCTCTTGCTCCTGGACGCGCGGCGGGCGAGCGTCATCGCCTCGGCCGCGGCGGTGCCCTCGTCGAGCATCGAGGCGTTCGCGACTGGTAGCGCAGTCAGCCCGGACACCATGCTTTGGAAGTTCAGCAGCGCCTCCAGCCGGCCCTGGCTGATCTCCGGCTGGTACGGCGTGTACGCGGTGTACCAGGCCGGGTTCTCCAGCACGTTGCGGCGGATCACCGCCGGGGTGTGGGTGCCGTGGTAGCCCAGGCCGATCATCGACACGGCGACGGTGTTGCGGGCCGCCAGGGCGCGCAGCTCGGCCAGCGCCTCCCGCTCCGAGGCGGGCGCGGGCAGGTCGAGGGTGCCGTGCCAGCGGATCACCTCGGGGATCGCGGCGTCCATCAGCTCGTCGAGGGAGCTGTAGCCGACGGCCTCCAGCATCCGACGCTCGTCGTCGCGGCCGGGGCCGATGTGCCGGTCGGCGAACTGCTCTGCGGTCATGGGCGGCGCTCCTTGTGGGGGGCGAGGTCGACGGGTCGGCCTCCCCCTGAGTCGCGCTGACGCGCTCCACAGCGCCTGCCCACGTGGTCCTTTTGCCTGAGAGGTTCCGGGGAGAATCTGCCCCTTCGGCGCCGTCGGCGAGACGGTCTCTCCCACGTGGGTGGTACCGGCACCTCCCACGCTACCAGCGGGCGTGTTTCCCGCTCACGTCCCGGGGGTGATCACACCGTTGCCGGCGCCGGTTCGGCGAGCGTGCCGGCCAGCGCGGTGAGGGTGGCGCCGAGCGGGGCGTCCACGCGCAGCGTGGCGTACCCGTCGCCGCGGGTGGCGCCCTGGTTGACGATGCCCACCGGGATGCCGTGCTTCGCCGCGCGCAGCACGAACCGACGCCCCGACATGACCGTCAGGGACGACCCGAGCACCAGCAGCGCCCGGGCCCGCTCGACGAGCGCGAAACAGTCGGCCACCCGGGGCGCCGGCACCGTCTCGCCGAAGAACACCACGTCCGGCTTGAGCATGCCGGTGCCGCACACCCCGCAGTCGACGGTGCGGAACCCGGTCACCGCCTCGTCGGGCAGGTCCACGTCGCCGTCGGGGTTGACGTGCGCCACGGCCGCGTCGAAGCCCGGGTTGGCCTCGGACAGGCGCCGGTGCAGCTCGTCGCGGCCGGTGGCGTTGCCGCAGTCCAGGCAGATCACCTCGTCGAGGCGGCCGTGCAGCTCGATCACGCCGGTGGCGCCGGCGGCGGTGTGCAGCCCGTCGACGTTCTGGGTGATGATCCCGTCGAGCAGCCCGACGTGCTGCAACCGGGCCACCGCCCGGTGCCCGTCGTTGGGCGCGGCCCGGGCGATGGTCTGCCACCCCAGGTGGCTGCGCGCCCAGTAGCGCCGCCGGGCCACCGGGTCGCGGGTGAACGCCTGGTAGGTCATCGGGGTGTGCCGGCGGGCCGCGCCGCTGGGCCCCCGGTAGTCGGGAATGCCCGACTCGGTGGACAGGCCGGCGCCGCTGAGCACCACCACACCACCGGCGGCCACCAGCCGCGTCAACGCCTCGAACTCGTCACTCACCCGTCCATGCTCCCTCGCCCACCCCCACACCTCCCACCCACACGGCCCGCATCACTGCGTCGATCATGAGGTTGGCGGTGGTCCGGCCCGTGTCGTGCCGCCAACCCCATGATCGGCGAGGCCGGTCGCCCGGCAGGCGGCACGCGGGGCGGCTAGGTTGGGGGCATGCGCGTCGTCATCGCCGGAGGCCACGGAAAGATCGCCAAGCTGCTGGAGCGCGACCTCGCCGGACGCGGGGACACCGCGCTCGGGTTGATCCGCAACCCCGAGCACGAGGCGGCGTTGCGCGCCGCCGGCGCCGAACCCGTCGTGTGCGACCTGGAACACACCGACGCCGACGCCCTCGCCGCGCACCTCGCCGGCGCCGACGCCGTGGTGTTCGCCGCCGGCGCCGGACCGGGCAGCGGCGCCGACCGCAAGGACACCGTCGACCGGGGCGCCGCCGTGCTGCTCGCCGACGCCGCCGTACGCGCCGGCGTCCGCCGCTACCTGCTGGTCTCCTCGATGGGCGTGGACGACCCGCCGGCCGCCGGCACCGACGAGGTGTGGGCGGCGTACCTGCGGGCCAAGAAGGCCGCCGAGGACGAGGTCACCGCCCGGGACCTGGACGTGACCGTGCTGCGCCCCGGCCGGCTCACCGACGACGAACCGGCCGGCCGGATCACCCTGGCCCGACACGTCGGCGCCGGCGCGATCAGCCGCGCCGACGTGGCCCGGGTGCTGCTGGCCCTGCTGTACGCCCCGGACACCGCCGGACACACCGTCGAACTCGTCGGCGGGGACACCCCCATCGCCGAGGCGGTCGGCGCGCTCGCCGGCTAGCTGGCCGCGTCCGCGTCGAGGTAGTCGGCGAGCGCGGCGGCGCCGGTGAGCAGGGCCCGCCCGCGCGCCCCCAGCCGGGCCCGCCAGTCGGCCAGCACCGCGTCCAGGTCCGCCACACCCCCGGCGGCGCGCACCTCGACGAGCAACGGGCCGATCCGGGCCGGCGGACAACCACCCCGCCGCAACAGACCCACCAGCAGCGCGTCCCGCACGTCCGCCGGCCGGTACACCCGGTAGCCGGTACGCGGATCCCGGCCCGGCCGCAGCAGACCCACGCGTTCCCACTGCCGCAGCGTCGCCGGCCGGACCTCCAGCCGGCGGGCCAGCACGCCGACGAACACCGCACCGCGTCCCGACGCCACGTCGTCGCCGGTCCCGGCCGGCAGGTCCGCCAACGCCGCGGCCACCACGTCGAGGGTACGGCGGTCCTCCAGCAGCCGGGCGTGGCCGGTGTCGACAAGCCGCAGCGCCTCGTCCACCTCGCCCCGGTGCACCGCCTGCATGATCGCGGTCGCCGCCCGGACCGGTCCGGACGGCGTGCCGGTGCCGCTGCCCGAGCAGGACCGCGACCGGTGGGACCGGGCGTCGGTGGACGAGGGGCAGGACCTGGTG
>NZ_CADEAU010000330.1 GCF_902825405.1 Micromonospora maritima
CTCTTCCGATCTTGTGTTGCGGCTCCGGCGCCGCCGCGCTGGTGCTGCACGACCGGGTGGCCCCCCGCTGGCTGGCCGCCGCCGACATCGACCCGGTCGCGGTGGCCTGCGCCCGGCGCAACCTCGACCCGCTGGGGGTGCCGGTCTACCAGGGCGACCTGTTCGACGCGGTGCCCGCCGGCTGGCGCGGCCGGCTGGACCTGGTGGTGGCGAACGCGCCCTACGTGCCGACCGGTGCGGTGGCCATGCTGCCGGCCGAGGCGCGGTTGCACGAGGCGCCGGTGGCGCTGGACGGCGGTGCGGACGGGCTCGCGGTGCTGCGCCGGGTGGCGGCCGGTGCGGCGCAGTGGTTGGCCCCGGGCGGACACGTCGCGGTCGAGGTGAGCGCGGGGCAGGCGCCGGTGCTCTGCGCGGTGTTCACCGCCGCCGGCCTCGACCCGACCGTGGTGCGTGACGAGGAGTGGGAGGCGACCGCGGTGACCGCCCGCCGTCCCGGCTGAGACGCGTGGCGGGAGGACCCGGCGAGAACTAACCTCGGGTCAGGCTCGGCGGGAGGCGGTGACGGGTGGGCAGCACAGGGGTGCCGGTGGTGGTGGGGCTCGACAACGGCGGCACGAGCAACAACGCCACCGTGCTGACCGTCGACGGCCGGTTCCTGGTCGACGGGCTGCTGGAGATCCCCAGTGAGGTCGGTGCCGGCCCGGAGGCGGCGGTCGAGGCCCTCGCGCGGGCGTTCGACGGCGTGCTGGCGCACACCGGGGTGCCCCGGGAGGCGGTGCGCGCGGTCGGGCTGGACACGCCCGGCCCGGCCAGCGCCACCGGCGTGATCTCCTCGCGCGGCTCGACGAACTTCTCCCAGCCGGCCTGGCGGGGCTTCGACGTGCGCGGCGCGCTGGAACGGCGGCTCGGCCTGCCCGTGGTCTACGCCAACGACGGCAACGCCGCCGCGCTCTACGCCCACCACGTCTACTTCGGCGCGGACGCGGCGGCCCGGTCGTCGGTGTCGGCCATCGTCGGCACCGGTCTGGGCGGTGGCGTGGTGGAGAGCGGCCGGGTGGTCGGCGGCGCGGCCGGCATGGCGGGGGAGTTCGGCCACGTGCACATCCCGCTGGACGGGCTGGTCGAGCCGGACCAGCCCGCGCCGGTCTGTGCCTGCGGTTTCACCGGGGACGCCGAGAGCCTCGCCTCGCTCACCGCCATCCGCCGCAACCTGCTGCCGTACTGGCTGGCCCGCCATCCGGGGCATCCGTTGGCCGCCGAGGAGCCGGACCGGGCGGCGAAGCTGGTCCGCGGCTACGGCGAGCGCGGCGACCCGTTGGCCCGCCAGGTGTTCGGCCAGCAGGCGGCGGCGTTGGGCCGGCTGTTCACCATCGCGGCCAACTTCACCGACCCGCACGCGTACTTCGTCGGCGGTGGCGTGGTGGAGGCCGCGCCGGAGTTCCGCGACTGGTTCCTCGCCACCGTCGCCCGACACACGGTGCTCCGTGACGAGCAGCGCGCGGTGGCCACCTTCGCGCTGGTGCCGGACCGGGACATGGCCGGCGCCCGCGGGGTGGCCATCGCGGCGCTGGAGGCGGTACGCGGCACCACCGCGCCGCTCGTTCCGGGCGAGGCCGCCGCCTGACGTCCTTGTCGGGCAGGGGCCCCGGGTCACCGGCTCCGACGCCGACGTGCGCCGTCTCAGGCGCGCGGCGGCGCGGCGGCGAAGGCGGCCCAGGCGGCCGGCGGGAAGACCAGGACCGGGCCGGCCGGGTCCTTGGAGTCGCGGACCGCGACCGCCTCGGGCAGCGGCGCCATCTCCACGCATGCGCCCTCGTCGCCGCTGTGGCTGCTCTTGCGCCAGCGGGTCGGCGCCGGGTGGGGGCGGTTCGTGCCGTTCATGCGGTCACCTCTCGTTCAGCAGATTGAGGAGCTGGTCCCGACTGGCCGCCGGGCTCAGCGCCACGGTCCGCAGGTGCTCCATGATCTTGGTGCAGGTACGCAGGTCGCCCGGCCGGTCGAGGACCATCTGCCCGGCGACCGTCTCCACCGAGGCGATGATCGGGTCCTCGGGGTCCGCGAACTCCAGGATGTGCAGCGATCCCCGGGTGCCCCGGTGGTAGCCGGCGGCCAGCGGGATGACCTGCACGGTGATGTTCGGCAGCTCGGCCATCTTGAGCAGGTGCTGGAGCTGGCCGGCCATCACCGACCGGTCGCCGACGGGGCGCAGCAGCGCGCCCTCGTCGATGATGGCGTCGAGGATCGGCGGATCCTGCCCGGAGATGCGCTGCTGGCGGTCCAGCCGTAGCTGGACGCGCTGCTCCACCTGCTCGTCGCTGAGCGTGTGCGGCCCGCCGCGCATGACGCCCCGGATGTAGTCGGCGGTCTGGAGCAGTCCGGGCACCACCGACGGCTCGAAGTTCGCGATGCCGGTGGCCTCGGCCTCCAGCGCGATGAAGTCGATGGTGCGCCGGTCCAGCAGGTACGAGTAGGACACCCACCAGCCCGGCTTGCGCGCGTCCTTGGCCAGTTGGACCGCCGCCGCGATCTCGTCGGGGCCGACGCCGTAGCTGGTCAGCAACGCGCGCACGGTGGCCGGGCTGATCAGCGTCTGCGCGTTCTCGTAGCGGGACAGGGTGCTCCGGGTGCTGTTGATCTCGTCGGCCGCGGTCTCCAGGGTGAGGCCGGCGGCCTCCCGGTGGGTCCGCAGGGCGATGCCGAGCCGTCGGGCCCGGGCGGTCTTCGGCGCCATGCATCGATGGTCGCACATCGAGTGGGAAAGTGGGCGTGAGAGAAAGTCGATGAGAGTTGCATTCACGCGTGTCCACCTGTCAATCTGTGACGGCGTCCTCACCGCCGGTTGTCGTGGCGACGGTGGTGGTGAGCGACCGGAGGGGATGGGGCGCGCGGCGATCGGGTTTTCTCCCCCACGACCCGATCGTCGCGTGCCCGTACCGGTCCACCAGACGGGGAGGAATCTCGCGATGACGGTGACGGCCTGCCACCTCCGGAACGGGGGTGGCCAGGAATGACCCGGTTCCTCGTGGTCCTCACCGACGTGCGGCCGGGCGACGGCGCCGAACGCGACGAGCGGACCAGCCCCGAGCGGCGTCGGCAGGTCGTCGGCGCGAGCAGCCGGGAGGCGGCCGACCGGATCGCCGGCGCCTTCATGGCACTGGGCATGGTCCGGGCCGGCCGGCAACGGGTCAAGGTCATCGCGGTCGGTCGGCGGCCCCGCCATCCGGCCTTCTGAGCCACACCGGGCCCGCCCTCGCGGACGCGGCGGCGAGGGCGGGGGAGCCGGGCGGCCGGCGGCAGGTCCCGCCGCCGGCCGCCCGGGCTCGTCTCGTTACTCCCCGTATATGTCACCTTGACCGTTTGCCATGCGCCTCCGCGTCTACCCGGGTATCGGCCACCCCTGCCGACGACGCACAGTAAGGTCAACCGGGTGAGCGCCACCGGCGAGCACGGCCAGCCGCAGTCGCGAACGATGAGGTGACCATGACCACCCCAGGCAAGACCCGTGTGGCGATCGTCTTCGGTGGCCGCAGCCCCGAGCACGGCATCTCCTGCGTCAGCGCCGGCAGCGTGCTGGGCGCGCTCGACCCCGACGAGTTCGAGGTCGTCCCGGTCGGCATCACCCGGCAGGGCCAGTGGGTGCTCGCCAACGGCGACCCGAGCGGCCTCGCCATCGCCGACCGCAAGCTGCCGGAGATCACCGCCGGCTCCGGCGCCGAACTGGTGCTGCGCGCCGACCCGGCCGTCGGCGGCCTGATGGTGCTCGACCCGGCCCAGGGCCCGGTGGCGCTGGCCGACGTGGACGTGGTCTTCCCGGTGCTGCACGGCGCGTACGGGGAGGATGGCACCATCCAGGGGATGCTGGAGATGGCCGACATCCCCTACGTCGGGGCCAACGTGTTCGCCTCGGCGGCGGCCATGGACAAGGAGTTCACCAAGAAGCTCTGCGCGGCCGAGGGCATTCCGGTCGGCCCGTACGCGGTGCTGCGCGCCGGCATGTCGCTGAGCGAGGAGGACAAGGAGCGCCTCGGCCTGCCCGTCTTCGTCAAGCCGTCGCGGGCCGGCTCCTCGTTCGGCATCACCAAGGTCGACGACTGGGCCCAGCTGGACGCCGCGCTCGTCACCGCGCGCGAGATCGACAGCAAGGTGCTCGTCGAGGGCGCCGTGGTGGGGCGCGAGATCGAGTGCGGCGTGCTGGAGGGCGAGGCCGGCGGCGCGCCGGAGGCCTCGGTGCTCGCCGAGGTGCGGATGATCGGCGACCGCGACTGGTACGACTTCGAGGCCAAGTACATCTTCGCCGACGAGGTCTGCGAGTACGACGTCCCGGCGAACCTGCCGGAGACGGTGACCCGGCAGGTGCGCGACTACGCCACCCGCGCGTTCACCGCGCTGGACTGCTCCGGCCTGGCCCGGGTCGACTTCTTCGTCACCCCGCAGATGGACGTCTACCTCAACGAGATCAACACCATGCCGGGCTTCACCCCGACCTCGATGTTCCCGCGCATGTGGGCGGCCAGCGGGCTGGAGTATCCGAAGCTCGTCAACCGGCTGATCCGGACCGCCCTGCACCGCGGCGCCGGCCGCTGAGCGGCCGGCGCGGACGTCACGCGGAGCAGCCCGAGGGCGCCGTCTTCGCCGAGGGCACCGCGCTGACGATCGCGTCCGAGATCGGCGTCACCCACTGCAACGGCTGCTCGTAGGTCCTCGGCACCCGGACCCGCACCGGGGTCTCCCGGTCGACCGTGGTCAGCACCGTGGCGTCGGCCTCCTGCACCGGGTGCCAGCAGACCTTGTTCACCGTCCACACCTCGTCGGTGGGCTGCACCAGCGGGGCGCTCCCGCCGCAGGACACGGTCAGGGCCGGGTCGCCGTACGCGGCGTTCTGCTCCGGGCCCGCGGTGACCGGGCGCTGCCGCAGGTCACGCACGCTGTCCGGCAGCTGCGACACGAGGGCGCGGCAGAGCACCGCCGGGCGCTCGGCCAGAGCCGGGGCCGGCAGCTCGACCGGCGCGCTCGACTGCGCCCGAGGGCTGGCCGACGCGCTCGGCGTGGCCTCGGGGGAGTCCGGGGCGAGCTTGGCGAACGTGAACCCCGCCACGGCCAACGTCACCGGCACCGCGATCACCGTCGCCCAGAGCGCGGCGCGCCGGGTGGAGCCGTCCCTGCGCGGGGAGGTGTCCTTCTCTTCCACTTACAGCCGCACCACCGAACACGTGAGGGTGCGGGTGATGCCGGGCACCATCTGCACCTTGCTGACGATGAGTTTGCCGAGCTCGTCGACGGTGTTCGCCTCGGTGAGCACGACCACGTCGTAGGGCCCGGTGACGGCGTCGACCCGCACCACGCCGGCAAGGTCCGCGATCAGACCGGCCACGTCACGCGCCCGGCCGACCTCGGTCTGGATGAGGATGTACGCCTGTACCACGACTCGACCTCCGTCCGTCGCCGCCTGGGGCGGCCCGAAGGGTGAAACTACCGTACTGAGCGGCCGTGATCCCTATCGGTCGCCGGGCGGACGCGGTGAGCGAGCACACGCGGGCGCGGGGAGGGGTCGGGACGTGCGGGACGACGGAGCGGGACGAGGGGACGGCATGACGGTCGCGGGTGTCGGGGAGTTCGGGCTGATCGACCGGGTGACCGCCCGGCTGTCGTACGGGGAGAGCTGCCTGCTCGGCCCCGGCGACGACGCCGCGGTGGTGGCGGCGCCCGACCGGCGGGTGGTGGCCTCCACCGACGTGCTGGTCGAGGGACGGCACTTCCGGCGGGACTGGTCCGGGGCGCGGGACGTGGGACACCGGGCGGCGGCGGCCAACCTGGCCGACATCGCCGCCATGGGCGCCACCCCCACCGCCCTGCTGGTGGCCCTCTGCATGCCGGCCGAGCTGGACCCGGCCTGGGCCGAGGAACTGGCCGACGGGCTGGGCGCGGAGGCGGCGCTGGTCGGCGCGAGCGTGGTCGGCGGGGACATGTCGGCCAGCCCGACGCTCACCGTCGCGGTGACCGCGCTCGGCGACCTGGCCGGGCG
>NZ_CADEAU010000331.1 GCF_902825405.1 Micromonospora maritima
CGAGGCGGCCGGCGCCGGCGAGCCGGCGGCCCGGCGGCGGGCGTTGCTGGCCGCCTGGCGGGAGCCGCGCACCCTGCTGGTCGGCCTGCTGGTGCTGGTGATGGCATTCACCGAGGGCAGCGCCAACGACTGGCTGGCGGTGGCGTTCGTGGACGGGTACGGGGTCAGCGAGGCGGTCGGCGCCGCCGTGTTCGGCGTGTTCGTGGTGGGCATGACGCTGGGCCGCACCGTCGGCACGGTCGCCATCGACAGGTGGGGACGGGTGCCGGTGCTCTTCGGCACCATCGGGCTGGCCGCCGCCGGCGCCACCCTGGCCGTGCTGGCCGGCTCGGGTCCGCTGGCCGTGGTCGGCGTGGCGCTGTGGGGCATCGGCGCGTCGCTCGGCTTCCCGGTGGGCATGAGCGCCGCCGCCGACGACGAGGAGAAGGCCGCGGCCCGGGTCAGCGTGGTCGCGGTGATCGGTTACACCGCGTTCCTCGCCGGCCCGCCGCTGCTCGGCTTCCTCGGCGACCACTTCGGGGTGCTGCCGGCGCTCGGCCTGGTGCCGCTGCTCCTGCTGCCCACGCTCGCGCTGGTCCCGGTGCTGCGCCAGCCGGCCCGCTGACGGCTCAGCCGACTTTCACCGCGCTCCCAGGCGCCTGTCAGGCCGGCGTGCTGCACTGGGACCGACGCCGAGGAGAGGAGGCGGGCATGGGCTGGTTGCGCCGACGGGCCACCGACCCGACGACCCCGACGAAGCTCGACCGCGAGGCGAACCGGGACGACCTGGCCCAGCTGGAGGCGTTCGTCACCAGCCGCAGCGGGGTCGAGTTCTACCTGGAACCGGAGACCACCGCCACGGACACCACGGTGGTCGCCATCGCCCACGACGGCGAGTGGATCCGCCGCCGCACCGGCTCCCCCCGGGCCGCCGGCAAGATCGCGCAACGGTACGCGGTACCGCTCTACGAGGCGGCCCGCACCGGCTACCCGGAGCGGATGCGGGCGTGGAACCGGGCCCACCCGGAACGCCACGCCCGCTGACCCGCCGGTCAGAACGCCGCGACGAGCGCGTAGCCCAGGAACGCCGCGCCGAGCCCGGCGACCACGCTGGCCAGCACGTTCGCGTACGCGTGCCGGCGCGCGCCGGAGCGGGCCAGTCGCAACGTCTCGTAGCTCAGCGTCGACCAGGTGGTCAACGCGCCGCAGAACCCGGTGCCGACGAGCGCCGTCACCCCGGGATCGGCGGGCACGGCGAGCACCGCGCCGAGCAGCAGCGAGCCGGCCACGTTGACGGTCAGGGTGCCCCACGGGAACGCCGAGTCGTGCCGGGACTGCACCGCCCGGTCGGTGAGGTAGCGCAGCGGCGCCCCGAGCGCGGCCCCGATCGCGATCAGCAGGACGGTCACCGGGCCGCCCCGTCCCGGGCCGGCAGCAGCCGGGTGGTCACCGTGTCCCCGACCGCCACCGCGACCAGCGCGCCGAGCACGGTCAGCGCCAGGTAGGCCAGCGCCGTACCGGCCGCGCCGGCCGTGACCAGCCGTTGCGCGTCGACCGCGTACGCGGAGAAGGTGGTGAACCCGCCGAGCACCCCGACGCCGAGGAACGGGCGGGCCAGCGGGCCGGCCGGGCGGGCGGTGAGCACCGCCATCAACACGCCGATCAGCAGGCAGCCGGTGACGTTGACGCCGAAGGTGGCCCAGGGGAAGCCGGTGGGCGGGTGCGGGACGGCGGCCTGCACGCCGGCGCGGGCCAGCGCGCCGAGCACGCCGCCGGCGGCGATCACGCCGAGCACCGCCGCCGGGTGCGCGGTCAGTTCGCCCCGGTCGGCGGGTACGCGAAGGTCGACGTCCGGATCGACGCGAGACTCGGGCGGTCGTGACACGGTGCCTCCCACCAGGACGGGTATCACTGGCAGGGACCGTTGGCGGGTTCGCGGTTCTCCCGGCGCGTGCCGGGACGGCGGGCCCCACCGCCGGTTCCCGAGCATAACCCGCCCCCGGCCGGCCACACCTCGCCCGGGCGGGGTCGCCTTCTCAGGGGAGGGCGTTGGCCAGGTCGCGTGGGGCGGGGGTGGCGTGCCTACGCGTGTGGCGGGCCGCCCGTTCGGCGACCAGGAGCACCGCGAGGCCGAGCAGCGTGAGCCCGGCGCCGGCCCAGATCGGGGCGGTGAAGCCCAGCCCGGCGCCGATGGTGAGGCCGCCGATCCAGGCGCCGAGCGCGTTGCCCAGGTTGAACGCGGCGATGTTGGCGCCGGAGGCGAGCGTCGGCGCCTCGTGGGCGTACCGCATGATCCGCATCTGTAGCGGCGGCACGGTGGCGAAGCCGAACGCGCCCATCAGCACCAGCGCGACGATCGTGAGGGCCGGGCTCGCGGCGGTGAGCGCGAAGCCGACGAGCACCAGGGTGAGGACCGCGAGCACGGTGACCAGGGTGGCCGACAGCGACCGGTCGGCGGCGCGCCCACCGGCCAGGTTGCCGGCGAAGAGGCCGACGCCGAAGAGCACCAGCAGCCACGGCACGGTGCCGGTGGCGAAGCCGCTCACCTCGGTCAGCGTGTAGGCGATGTAGGTGAACGCGCCGAACATGCCGCCGAAGCCGAGCACGGTGACGGCGAGCGAGAACCAGACCTGTGGCCGGGTGAAGGCGCGCAGTTCGCCCCGGAGCCCACCGCCGGTGGTGGCGTCGGTGGCCGGCCCCCGGCCGGGTACCAGCAGCGCCAGCCCGGCCAGCGCCAGCACGCCGATGCCGGTGATCGCCCAGAACGTCGACCGCCAGCCGAAGTGCTGGCCGAGGAACGTGCCGAACGGGACGCCGAGGACATTGGCGACCGTCAGGCCGGCGAACATCATGGCGATCGCGCCCGCGCGACGGGCCGGCCCGACCAGGCCGGCGGCCACCACCGCGCCGATGCCGAAGAACGCGCCGTGGCACAGCGCCGCGACGATCCGGCCGGCGAGCATGGTGGCGTAGTCGCCGGCGAGCGCCGAGAGCAGGTTGCCGGCGATGAAGAGCACCATCAGCCCGAGCAGCACGGGCTTGCGGCGCAGCCGGGTGACGGCGGCGGTGAGCGCCACACCGCCGACCGCGACGCTGAGCGCGTACCCGGAGATCAGCCAGCCGGCGACCGACTCGCTGACCGCGAAGTCGGTGGCGACCTGGGGGAGCAGCCCCATGATCACGAATTCGGTCAGCCCGATGCCGAACGCCCCGATCGTCAGGGCCAGCAGGCCGCCCGGGAGCGCGGAGGTGCGTGGAGACATGACATCCCATTCCATGCGTGAGGAGACAGAGTGCGCGTGCAACTACCAGCGCCAGCAACGAAATAGTTGCACGCGCTTCATATCGGCGCAAGCGTGCTAGGTTGGGCGCAGTCCAGGTCACACCGGAGGAGGCCCGATGGGCATCGGCGACGACGCGGTCGAGATCCGCGCCCAGGGGTGGCGCACGCTCGCCGCGCTGCACGGGCTGATCGAGACCGCCCTGGAGCGTGCCCTCCAGACCGAGCACGACCTCTCCGTCGTGGAGTACACCGTGCTCGACGCGCTCTCCCGGCAGGACGGCTGGCACATGCGCATGCGGCAGCTGGCCCGCGCCGCCGCGCTCTCCGGCAGCGCCACCACCCGCCTGGTCACCCGCCTGGAGGAGCGCGGACTGCTCACCCGGATCCTCTGCGCGGACGACCGACGGGGCATCTACACCGAGCTGACCCCGGCCGGCTCGGAGCTGCTGGCCCGGGCCCGACCCACCCACGACCGGGTGCTCGCCGACGCGCTTGCCGAGGGCGGGCGCACCCCGGAGCTGGCCCCGCTGGTCGACGCGCTGCACCGGCTGCCCGCCGCCCACTGACCGCGCCCGACCCGTCGACCCCGGATCGCGCTGACCTGGCAGGACGGCCCGTACGGGCGTACGGTGATCGGCATCGCCCGGCGCGGCGGCGTCCGGGCCCGTCGCGCAGGAGGCAACCGTGCAGGACCGCACCCCTCGTCCGGACGAGCTGGATCCCGTCGAGCGGATCGGCGTCGACGAGCTGCGGGCCCTGCAACGCGACCGGCTGCGGCACTCGCTGCGGCACGCCTACGAGCACGTGCCGCACTACCGCCGCGCGTTCGACGCCGCCGGTGCCCACCCCGACGACCTGCGGGACCTGACCGACCTGTCCCGCTTCCCGTTCACCACGAAGGCGGAGCTGCGGGAGAACTACCCGTTCGGCATGTTCGCGGTCCCGCGCGAGCGGGTCGCCCGGCTGCACGCCTCCTCGGGCACCACGGGACGCCCGACCGTGGTCGGCTACACCCGCGCCGACCTGGACACCTGGGCGACACTGATGGCCCGCTCGATCCGCGCCGCCGGTGGTCGGCCGGGCGACCGGGTGCACGTCGCGTACGGCTACGGGCTGTTCACCGGTGGCCTGGGCGCGCACTACGGCGCCGAGGAGCTGGGCTGCACGGTGATCCCGGTGTCCGGTGGCATGACCGAGCGCCAGGTGACGCTGATCCGCGACCTCGCGCCGGAGGTCATCATGGTCACTCCCAGCTACATGCTGGCCATCGTCGACGAGATGGAGCGGCAGGGCCTGGACCCGCGCGCCACGTCCCTGCGGGTGGGCGTGTTCGGGGCCGAGCCGTGGACCGAGGACATGCGCCGCGAGCTGGAGCAGCGCCTGGACATGCACGCGCTGGACATCTACGGCCTGTCCGAGGTGATGGGTCCCGGGGTGGCCGTCGAGTGCGTGGAGACCAAGGACGGCCTGCACCTGTGGGAGGACCACTTCTACCCGGAGATCATCGACCCGGCGACCGGCGCGGTGCTGCCCGACGGGGAGCGGGGCGAGCTGGTGCTGACCTCGCTCACCAAGGAGGCCATGCCGGTGGTGCGCTACCGCACCCGCGACCTCACCCGCCTGCTGCCCGGCACCGCCCGCCCGATGCGCCGGATCGAGAAGATCACCGGGCGTACCGACGACATGATGATCGTCCGGGGCGTCAACGTCTTCCCGACCCAGATCGAGGAGCTGATCCTGCGTACGTCCGCCCTGTCGCCGCACTTCCAGTGCGTGCTCGACCGGCGGGACCGGCTGGACACGCTCACCGTCCACGTGGAACGGCGTGCCGGTGCGGCGCCGGAGGAGGCGGAGCGGGCCGGCGCGGCCCTGGCCGAGCAGGTCAAGAACACCATCGGGGTCTCCGTGGCGGTGCGGGTGATCGAGCCGGACGGGGTGGAACGGTCGATGGGCAAGATGCGCCGGATCGTCGACCAGCGGCGGGATCGCTGAGGTGGGGGGCGACGACGGCCGCACCGCCGCGCACGACATGTTCGACGCCGACGTGGCGTCGAAGGGGCTCGGCATCGAACTGGTCTCGGCCGGCGACGGCGCCGCGGTGGCCCGGATGCGGGTCACCCCGGCCATGCTCAACGGCCACGCCATCGGCCACGGCGGCTTCGTGTTCCTGCTCGCCGACACCGCGTTCGCGCTGGCCTGCAACAGCCACGGACCGGCCACCGTGGCCGCCGGCGGCGAGATCTCCTTCCTCCGCCCGGTGCGCGAGGGCGACCTGCTGGAGGCGTACGCGACCGAGCGGGTGCGGCACGGACGCAGCGGCATCTACGACGTCACCGTCCGGCGCGGCGACGAGGTGGTAGCCGAGTTCCGGGGGCGCAGCCGGACCATCGCCCGCGACTGACCGGCGCGCCCGACCGGGCCGGGCGGCCGGGCTGCGCGACGATGGGCCGATGGCCGAGGTCCTGCTGCTGCACTCCGTGTTCGGGCTGCGGCCCGCCGTGCTGGCCGCCGCCGACCGGCTGCGCGCCGCCGGGCACCGGGTGACCACACCCGACCTGTACGGGGTGCCCGCCGCCGAGACGGTGGAGGCCGGGTTCGCGTTGTTCGGCGGGATCGGCCACGAGGCGGTGCTGGACCGGGCCCGCGCGGCGGCCGCCGCGTTGCCCGCCGAGACGGTGCTGGCCGGGTTCTCGATGGGCGCCGGCATCGCCGGCGCGCTGCTGGCCGAGCGGCCCCGGTCGGCG
>NZ_CADEAU010000332.1 GCF_902825405.1 Micromonospora maritima
GGCGCCACCGCGCCCTGCTCCGGCGACCGGACGTGCACCAGCGCCAGCTCGGCGTCGCGGCGGTCGGCCTCGTCCGCGGCCAGCTCGACCGCGTACGCCGCGGAGTCGGAGCCGTCCACGCCGACCACCACCGGGCCGCCCACCGGGATCGGCTCCTCGGCCGGGCGGACCACCAGCACCGGGCAGTGCCCGTGCTGGGCCAGCTGCCCACCCACGGAACCGAGCAGCAGGCCGGCGAAGCCGCCCACGCCCCGGCTGCCCACCACCACCAGTTCGGCCCGGCGTGACTCCTCGACCAGGGCCGCGCCCGGCCCGCCGGCGACCTGTCGCGCCTGCACCCGCAGGCCGGGATGCCGATCGGCCAGGTCGGCGGCGACCCGCTCCAGCATCTTCTCCGCCTCCTCGGTGGGTGCGGGCACCCCGAGGTCGTACGGGTTGAGCGGCACCCCGTAGCCGAGCGGGTGCAGGTAGCCGTGCACCAGCAGCAGGGGCCGGGACCGCGCGACGGCGGTGGCGGCGGCCAGATCGGCGGCGGCCAGGCTGGACGGCGATCCGTCCACCCCCGCCACGACGGGTCGGTTCATCGGGACCCCCTCGGTCGACTCCCGCCATTGTGGCCGCCCCGGCCCCGCCGCGCGGCCGACGCCACGGATCGGGGCGCCGGTCGGGTGGCCGCCCACCCGACCGGCGCCCGTCGGCGCGGACCGGTCAGCCAGCCGTTTCCCGCCGGTGCCGCACGATCGCCAGCGGGCTGCGGCAGTGGTGCAGCACCGCGTGGCTGACCGAGCCGAGCAGCAGCCCGCCGAGAGCGCCCCGACCGTGCGCACCGACCACGGTCAGCTGCGCGTCGGTGGACTCCTCGACCAGCGCCCGGGCCGGGGTGGCGGCGATCAGTTTCGGCCGTACCGTGACCTCCGGGTAGCGCTCCGCCCAGCCGGCCACCGACTCGGCGAGCACCCGCTCCTCGTCCGCGCGCAACCGCTCCGGGTCGTACACCAGGGGCATGATGTCGCCGTAGCTGTCCCGCCGCGTCACCGGCTGCGGATAGAGCCAGGTGTGCACGACGACCAGGTCGGTGCCGCGCCGGGCGGCCTCGGCGAACGCGAAGCCGACCGCCTCGGTCGACAGCGCGGAACCGTCCACCCCGACCACCACCGGTCCCGCCGCCCGGGCCTCGCCCCGGGTGATCAGAACCGGGCAGTCGGCGCGGGCGGAGAGCTGCACCGCCGCCGAGCCGACCAACAGCTCGGCGAAGCCGCCCAGGCCACGGTGGCCCAGCACGAGCAGCGTCGCGTCGCGACTCTCCCGCAGCAGCACCGCGACCGGCCCGCCGTCCACCACCGCCCCGCCCACCGCCAGGTCGGGGTCGACCTTGCGGGCCTCGTCGATCGCCTCCTGGACCAGTTTGCCGGCCTCCTGCCGCAGCTCGTCGTCGGGCAGCGTGGCGGCGACCGGGCCGAGCGGGGTGCCGAGCAACGGCCACAGGAACGCGTTCACCACCCGCAGCGGCCGGTGCCGGACCACCGCCTCCCGTGCGGCCAGCCGGACCGCGTCCAGCGCCGACGGGGAACCGTCCACACCCACCACGACGGGGGCACCGGATCTGTCGGTCATCACGTCCTCCTTCGTCCACCTCCAGCCTGGTCCGGCGGGTCGTGCCGGGGCAGGGGCGAGCGCCCGCGCACCTCGGGACCATCGGCCCCTTCCGCAACGGGGGTGTGACGGGGTGTGATGGATCCACGGCTTCCTTCTGCCGATCGTGGAGGCGCCATGACCCCGCTGGAGATGCTCCGCGTCCACCCGTTCCTGGCCGGTCTGCCCGACGAGTGGCTGCCCCGGCTCACCGGGTACGCCCGCCCGGTGGTCTGGCACCCCGGGCACCGGCTGTTCCGCGCCGGCCAGCCGGCCGAGCGGTTCTGGCTGGTCCGTGGCGGCCAGGTCGCGCTGGACTTTCCGGTGCCCGGCCGCGGCGACGTGGGCATCGAGACGATCGGGCCCGGCGGGGTGCTCGGCTGGTCCTGGCTGTTCCCGCCCTACCGCTGGCAGTTCGGCGCGGTGGCCACCCAGCGCAGCACGGCGGTCGAGCTGGACGCGGACGGGGTGCGCCGGCTGATGGAGTCCGACGACACGTTGGGCCGCCAGCTCACCGCCCGGTTCATGAGCGTCGTGGTGGACCGCCTCCAGGCGTCCCGGGTGCGCCTGCTCGACCTGTACGGCTATCCCACGTCCGTGGCGAGCTGACCCGGGTCGGTGGTGCGCCGCACGACCAGCTCGCCCACCTCCAGCCGGCCGATGCGCAGCTCGCGGATCACCGCACGGCGCACGGCCAGCCGGCCGATCACGAGCGAGCCCACCGCCAGGGCGCCCACCGCCACCGCGCCCAGCGCCAGCGCGCCGACGGCCGTGGCGCCGAGGGCCCGGGCGCCTGTCGCGCCCGCACCGGTCGCCTGGGCGCCGGTGGCCCGTGCTCCGGTCACGTCCGCGAGCGCGGTGCCGAGGTGGGTGCTCCGGCGGCGTCGTACGGCAGACATGCGCTCATCCTAGGGCCGCCCCGGGCGGATCAGGTGACGGTCAGGCCGCGCTCGGCGAACTGGCCGCGTACCCGGGCCAGCAGCTCCGGGTCCGGCGGCGCGGTGTCCGCCAGCGGGAAGGCCAGGCCCAGCTGGGCGTACTTGTGCGCGCCGAGCCGGTGGAACGGCAGCACCTCGACCCGCTCGACGGTGGCCAGCCCGGCGGCCACGTCGGCCACCCGGGCCACCTCGTCGGGGGCGTCGGTCAGCCCCGGTACCAGCACGTACCGGATCCACATCGGCGTGCCCCGGTCGGCCAGCCGGCGGGCGAACCGCAGCGTCGGCGCGAGCCGGCCGGTGCCGGTGACCCGCCGGTACGTCGCCGGGCTGCCCGCCTTCACGTCGAGCAGCACCAGGTCGGTGGCGTCCAGCAGCGCCTCGTCGGCGCGGTCGCCGAGGAACCCGGAGGTGTCCAGCGCGGTGTGCAGGCCGAGGTCGTGCCAACGGCGCAACAGTTCCCCGGTGAACGCGGGTTGCAGCAGCGGCTCGCCGCCGCTGACCGTGACGCCACCGCCGGCCACCTCGACGAACCGCCGGTACCGGGTCGCCAGCGTCACCATCTCGTCCACCGTGCGGCGCCGGCCGCTGCGGCCGTACCAGGTGTCCGGGCTGTGGCAGTAGCGGCAGCGCAGCGGGCAGCCGGCGAGGAAGACGACGAACCGGGTGCCCGGCCCGTCCACGCCGACCGAGGTGTCCCAGGAGTGCACCGCCCCGTGGAGCACCGGTGGCGCCGCGACGGGCGCCACCGGCGGGCGGCCGGTCACAGCGACCCGTGGAAGGTCCGGGACACCACGTCCCGCTGCTGCTCAGGCGTGAGCCGGACGAAGTTCACCGCGTACCCGGAGACCCGGACGGTGAGCTGCGGGTACCGCTCCGGGTGGGCCATCGCGTCGAGCAGCGTGGCCCGGTCCAGCACGTTGACGTTGAGGTGGAACCCGCCGGCGTCGGTGTACCCGTCGAGCACGCCGGCCAGGTTGGCGATCCGCTCCGCGCGGGTGTGACCGAGGCCGTCGGGGGTGACCGTGCCGGTCAACGAGATGCCGTCGCGGGCCGCGTCGTACGGCAGCTTCGCCACCGACAGCGCCGAGGCGACCAGGCCGTGGGTGTCCCGGCCGTTCATCGGGTTGGCCCCCGGCGCGAACGGCTCACCGGCGCGCCGGCCGTCCGGCGTGTTGCCGGTGTGCGTGCCGTACACCACGTTCGAGGTGATGGTGAGCACCGACATGGTCAGCTCCGCGTCGCGGTAGGTGCGCTGCCGGCGCAGCTTCGCCGCGAACGTCTCGACCAGCCACACCGCGATCTCGTCGGCCCGGTCGTCGTCGTTGCCGTACGTCGGGAACTCGCCCTCGACCGCGTAGTCGACGGCCAGGCCGCTGTCGTCGCGCAGCACCTTCACCCGGCCGTACCGGATGGCCGAGAGGCTGTCCACGGCGACCGAGAGGCCGGCGACGCCGGTGGCCATGAACCGGCGCACCGGGTGGTCGTGCAGCGCCATCTCCAGCCGCTCGTACGCGTACCTGTCGTGCTGGTGGTGGATCACGTTCAACGCGTCCACGTACGTCTGCGCCAGCCAGTCCAGCGTCCGGTCGTACGCGGCGAGCACCTCGTCGTAGTCGAGCGTCTCACCGCCGACCGGCGGGGTCGGCGGGGCCACCTGCGCGCCGGTCAGCTCGTCCCGGCCGCCGTTGACCGCGTAGAGCAGCGCCTTGGCCAGGTTCGCCCGGGCGCCGAAGAACTGCATGTCCCGGCCGACGCGCATGGCCGACACGCAGCAGGCGATCGCGGCGTCGTCGTCGTACGCGGGTCGGATCAGCTCGTCGTTCTCGTACTGGATGGCGCTGGTGTCCAGCGACACCTGGGCGCAGAACCGCTTGAAGCCGTCGGGCAGCCGCGGCGACCAGAGCACGGTCAGGTTCGGCTCGGGCGCCGGGCCGAGGTTGTAGAGCGTCTGGAGGTAGCGGAACGTGGTGCGGGTGACCAGCGGGCGGCCGTCCGCGCCCATCCCGCCGAGCGACTCGGTGACCCAGGTGGGGTCGCCGGAGAAGAGCTGGTCGTACTCGGGGGTGCGCAGGAAGCGGATGATCCGCAGTTTGATCACGAAGTCGTCGACCAGTTCCTGCGCGCCGGTCTCGTCCAGCCGCCCCTCGGCGATGTCCCGCCGCAGGTAGACGTCGACGAAGCCGGCGGTGCGCCCGAGCGACATGGCCGCGCCGTTCTGTTCCTTGGTCGCGGCCAGGTAGGCGAAGTAGAGCCACTGGATCGCCTGCTGTCCGGTGGCGGCCGGGCGGGAGATGTCGAAGCCGTACGAGGCGGCCATCTCCGTCAGCTCGCCGAGCGCGCGGATCTGCTCGGCCAGCTCCTCCCGGTCGCGGATCACGTCGTCGGTGCTGCGCCGGTCGTCCAGCGCGGCCTTGAGCGCGCGGCGCTCCTCGACCAGCCGGTCCACCCCGTACAGCGCCACCCGGCGGTAGTCACCGATGATCCGGCCCCGCCCGTACGCGTCCGGCAGCCCGGTGATCACGTGCGACCGCCGCGCGGCCAGCACGCTCTCCGGGTACGCGTCGAAGACCGCGTCGTTGTGGGTGCGGCGGTACCGGGTGAAGATCTCGTGCACCCGCGGGTCGGGTTCGCGCCCGTACGCCCGCAGCGCGGTCTCCACCATCCGCAGCCCGCCGGCCGGCATGATCGCCCGGCGTAGCGGCGCGTCGGTCTGCAACCCGACGATCAGTTCCCGTTCCCGGTCGACGTAGCCGGGCGCGTGCGAGGTGATCGTCGACGGGGTGGCCGCGTCCACGTCGTACACCCCGCGTCGGCGCTCCTCGGGGAACATGGCCCGCAGCCGGTCCCACACCGCCAGCGTGCGGGCGGTCGGGCCGGTGAGGAACGTGGCGTCGCCGGTGTAGGGCTCGTGGTTGCGCCGGACGAAGTCGGCGACGTCGACGGTCTCCCGCCACGGTCCGTCCCGGAATCCCCGCCACGGGTCCACGGTGCGCTGGTTGCCGCTCATGCTCGCTCCCTCGGTTCCGCCCGCCCTCACACCCCCACCCTCGCCCCCCACGCGCCCCTCCCGGCAGAGCCCCAGGTACCCCCACCCCGGGACCAAAGCCCCGCCCGCCCGCGTCGATCATGAGGTTGGCGGCGCGATCAGAGATCCACATCGCCGTCAACCTCATGATCGACGCGGTACGGGCGGGGCGGGGCGGGGGCGGCGGGGGCGGCGGGGTCAGCGGGGGAGGGGGTGGGCGCGGAGGAGGCGGGCCCACCAGGGGCGGGGGCCGGAACGGGAGCGGGGGTGGGGGGTGGGGGTGTTGCGGAGGCTGAGCCAGCCGCCGGGGCCCATCGTCACCGTGCCGACCGCCGGGGGGCGGCGGCGGGACCACAGCGCCACGGCGGCGGTGAGCGCGGCCACCGCG
>NZ_CADEAU010000333.1 GCF_902825405.1 Micromonospora maritima
GATCTGTCGACCTGGTGCTCGACGGCATCGTGGGCATCGGCGGCACCGGCGGCCTGCGGGAGACCGCCGAGCAGCTCGCCGCGAGCCTGGCCGAGCGCTGTGGACGCGACGGCACGCGCGCCACGGTGGTCGCGGTGGACGTGCCGAGCGGCGTCGCGGTCGACACCGGGCACGTCCCGCTGACCGACGCCGGCCGACCCTGCGCGGTCCGCGCCGACGTGACCGTGGCCTTCGGCGCGCTCAAGCCGGCCCTGGTGGTCGGCCCGGCCGCCGCGCTGGCCGGGCAGGTCGAGCTGGTCGACATCGGGCTGACGCCGTGGTTGCGGGGCTCGCCCGCGCTGCGGGTGACCGAGTGGTCGGACGTGGTCGACTGGTGGCCGGCGCTCGGCCCGTCGTCCGAGAAATACTCCCGGGGCGTGGTCGGGGTGGCCACCGGGTCGGCCACCTATCCGGGCGCGGCGGTGCTCTCGGTCGGCGGCGCGCTGGCCGGCCCCACCGGCCTGGTCCGCTACGCCGGCGGCGCCCGCGCCGAGGTGGTGCACCAGCACCCGTCGGTGATCGCCACCGGCCGGGTCGCCGACGCCGCCCGGGTGCAGGCCTGGGTCTGCGGGTCCGGGCTCGGCACCGGCGAGGAGTCCGCCGCCGAGCTGCGCGCGGTGCTGGCCGCGCCGGTGCCGGTGGTGCTGGACGCCGACGCGTTGACCCTGCTCGTCGACGGCAAGCTGGCCGACCGGCTGCGCGGCCGGGACGCCCCGATCGTGGTGACGCCGCACGACCGTGAGTACGCCCGGCTCTGCGGCGAGATGCCGGGGGAGGACCGCGTCGCGGCGGCGCTGCGGCTGGCCGCCTGGATGAACGCGGTGGTGCTGCTGAAGGGCGACCGGACGATCGTCGGCACGCCCGACGGGCGGGCGTACGTCAATCCGACCGGCACCCCGGCGCTGGCCACCGGTGGCACCGGAGACGTGCTGGCCGGGCTGCTCGGCTCGCTGCTCGCCGCCGGGCTGGCTCCGGAACGGGCGGCCGCCGCCGCGGCGTACCTGCACGGGCTGGCCGGCCGGGAGGCGGCGCGCGGCGGCCCGGTGACCGCACCCGACGTGGCGGCCGCGCTGCGTCCGGTGCTGGCCCGACTGGGCTGATCCGGGCGCGGTCCGGGACGCCTGCCGCACGGCTCACGGCCAGGATGATCACCGGCGGAAGTAGGCTGGGGGTATGTGGCAGTCGGAGGTGCGCGTCGATCTCGACGCGATCCGGGAGAACGTGGCCCGACTCAAGGCGGGCACCAGCGCCGAGCTGATGGCGGTGGTGAAGGCCGACGGGTACGGACACGGCATGGTGCCGGCGGCCCGCGCGGCGCTCGACGCCGGGGCGGACCAGCTCGGCGTCTGCACCCTGGACGAGGCGCTCCGGCTGCGCCAGGAAGGGATCACCGCGCCGGTCCTGGCCTGGTTGCTCGACCCGGGCCTGCCGCTGCACGACGGGATCACGGTCGGCGTCGACCTGGGCTGCGCCAGCCTCACCCAGCTCGACGAGATGATCGAGGCGAGCCGCCGGGCCGACCGCCCGGCGCGGCTGCACCTCAAGATCGACACCGGGTTGTCCCGGGGTGGCGCCACCGTGGCCGACTGGCCGACGCTGCTGGAGGCCGCCGCCAAGGCCCAGGCCGACGGCCTGGTCGAGGTGGTGGGCGTGTGGAGCCACTTCGTGTACGCGGACTCGCCCGGCCACCCCACCACCGACCGCCAGCTCGCCGTCTTCCGTGAGGGGCTGGAGATGGTGACGCGGGCCGGCCTGCGGCCCCGCTACCGCCACCTGGCCAACTCCGCCGCCACGCTGACCCGGCCGGACACGCACTTCGACCTGGTCCGCCCCGGCATCGCGGTCTACGGTCTGTCGCCGATCGCGGGCGAGCGGTTCGGCCTGCGGCCCGCGATGACCGCCCGGGCCCGGGTGATGCTCACCAAGCGGGTCCCGGCCGGCACCGGCGTCTCCTACGGCCACACCTACCTCACCGAGAACGAGAGCAACCTGGCCGTGGTGCCGCTGGGCTACGCCGACGGGGTGCCCCGGCACGCCTCGAACACCGGCCCGGTGCTGCTCGCCGGCGAGCGACGGACCATCTCGGGGCGGGTCTGCATGGACCAGTTCGTGGTCGACTGCGGCGACGACGAGGTGGCCGCCGGAGACGTGGCGACGCTGTTCGGCAGCGGCGCGGGCGGCGAGCCCACCGCGGACGACTGGGCCGAGGCGGTCGGCACCATCAACTACGAGATCGTGACCCGCTTCGGTGGGGTGCGGGTGCCTCGCGTCTACGACGGTGAGGGCTCATGAGTCTGCGGGTGCCCCGTCCGCGCAGCGCCGCCGGCCTGGTCGGCGCGGCCGTCGGGGTGGCCGCGGCCGGGCTCGCGGCGGGCGTGGTCAGCGAGCGGGTGCTGGTCCGCCGGCTCAAGAACGACCCCGCCGACCCGTACGCCCACGAGGTCTTCGGCCGGCAACGCTACGACGAGGCGTACGAGCTGGAGATGCCGGACGGCACCGACATCCACGTGGAGGTGGTCGAGCCGACCCGGCCGGTCCCCGGCCGCCCGACGGTCGTGCTGGTGCACGGGTTCTGCCTGGACATGGGGACCTTCCACTTCCAGCGCAAGCTGCTCACGGAGCGCGGGGACTACCGCGTGGTCGCGTACGACCAGCCGGGGCACGGTCGTTCCGGGAGGCTGGAGACCGGCGAGTACGACCTGACCGCGCTGGGCCGCACGTTGCGCCGGGTGCTCGACGAGGTCGCGCCGGAGGGGCCGCTGGTGCTGGTCGGGCACTCGATGGGCGGCATGACCATCATGGCGCTCGCCGAGATCTACCCGGAGCTGTTCGGTGACCGGGTGGTCGGCACGGTGCTGATGGCCACCTCCGGCGGCCTGGCGGCGGAGACGAAGCTGGTGGCCCCCGCGCTGCTCGGCCGGGTCGGCGCGCCGGTGCTCTACATGATGAGCAACGCCACCCGCTACGGCGGCACGGTGATCGACAAGGCCCGCCGGTCGACGTCGAACGTGGCCTGGCTGCTCACCCGCAAGTACGGCTTCGGGACGCCGAAACCCAGCCCGGCCCTGGTGTCGTACGTCGAGACGATGAACTCCCGCACGTCGGCCGACACGGTCACCCGCTACCTGCGCACCCTGGCCACCCATTCGCGCTTTCCGGCGCTTGCCGCGCTGGCCGGCACGCCCGTGCTGGTGATCGTGGGGGACAAGGACATGATCACGCCGGTGACCCACTCCGAGGAGATCGTCCGACGGTTGCCGCACGCCGAGTTCGTGAAGATCCACGACAGTGGGCACGTGGTGATGCTGGAGCACGCCGACGACGTCAACGCGGCGCTGGAAAGGTTCCTGGAATCCCTGTGAAGGTGGAGCTGAAGACCCTCGACGACACGCACGGGTTCGGCCGCCGGCTGGCCGGGGTGCTGCGCGCGGGCGACCTGCTGCTGCTCAGCGGCCCGCTCGGGGCCGGCAAGACCGCGCTGACCCAGGGCGTCGGTGCCGGCCTCGGCGTACGCGGGGACATCACCTCGCCCACGTTCGTCATCGCCCGGGTGCACCGGCCGGACCCGGCGCGGGGCGGCCGGGTGACGCTCGTGCACGCCGACGCCTACCGGTTGGGGGAGTCCGCCGACCCGCGCGCCGAGATCGACGACCTCGACCTGGACGCCTCGGTGGACGAGGCGGTCACCGTGGTGGAGTGGGGCGAGGGCATGGTCGAGCAACTGGTCGACGCGCACCTGCGGGTCCGCATCGACAGACGCGACGACGACACCCGGGTGGTCACCCTGGAACCGGTCGGCGGCGACTGGGCGGCGAGGCTGGCGACCCTCGGCTGAGCGTTGTCGTACCCGCTGCCTAGAGTCGCGGGGACGACTGCGAAAGGTTGCCGATGCCCGACGACACCCCCGCCCTCGACCTGTTGGCGCTCCTGCCCGAGCCGTGGCGCGAGGCGATCGCCCCGCACCTCGACCCGGCCCGCACCGCGGCGCTGGCCGAGTTCGTCGCCCGGGAGTACGCGACCGCCACGGTCTTCCCCCCGCTGGAGGACCTGTTCTCCGCCTACCGCCTGTGCGGGCCGGCCCAGACGCGGGTGCTCATCCTCGGGCAGGACCCCTACCACAAGGCGGGGCAGGCGCACGGTCTGAGCTTCAGCGTGCGTGAGGGCGTGACGGTGCCGCCGTCGCTGCGCAACGTCTTCAAGGAGCTGGGCGAGGACCTGGGCGTGCCGAAGCCGCGCAGCGGCAACCTCGACGGCTGGGCGGCGCAGGGCGTGCTGCTGCTCAACTCGGTGCTCACGGTCCGCCAGGCCACCCCGGGCTCGCACGCCAACCGGGGCTGGGAGGAGTTCACCGACGCCACCATCAGGGCGCTCGACGCGCTCGACCAGCGGGTGGTGTTCCTGCTCTGGGGCGGCTACGCGCGCAAGAAGGCGGCGTTGGTCACGAACCCGCGGCACGTGGTGCTGGAGGCCGGGCACCCGAGCCCGATGAACCCGAAGGGCTTCCTCGGCAGCCGGCCGTTCAGCGCGGCCAACAAGGCGCTCGCCGACGCCGGCCTGCCCACCGTCGACTGGGAACGCTCAGCCGGCTGACCCGGCCGGCGTCGCGCCTTCGGCGCGGCGCTGCCGGTACCGGCGCAGCAGTTCGGCCGTACGCCGGTCGGCCACCTCCACCTCGACCAGTGGCTCGACCGGGTACGTGCGGTCGCCGACGCGGACCTCGACCGGCTCGGGCAGGTCCTCGCACATCCGGGCGCGCAGCTCGCCGTAGCGGGTCAGCCAGCGGTGCTCGCCCGGTTCCTCGGGCTCCGGGTGCACCCCGCCCCACTCCTCCCAGCGGGCGTTCCAGCGTTGCGCGCGGGACTGCTCCAGGAACGCGGTGAGGCGGGGGGAGTCCCGCCATCGCACCGCCACCTCGACCGCGTCCACCGGCAGCGGCGCACCCTGGAGCAGGGCCGCCGTGCCGCCGGCCAGCACGTACGGGAGGTCGCCCAGGGCGTCGACGATCCGGTTCAGCCCGAGGTCCTCGATCCGCTCGGGCAGCGCGGTCCCGGCTGCCTCGTCGAGCGTCGCGTCGAGGTGGCTGTCCAACGGCTCCACCTCGATCCGCAGTTGGCGTCCGAGCGCGCCGAGCAGGCGTTCCACGGTGGGCAGGCTCGGTAGCCGGTCGCCTCGTTCGATCCGGGCGACGGCGGCCTGGCTCAGCCCGGCCCGGCCGGCCAGCGCCTGCTGGGTGAGACCCGCACGTTCCCGTTCGTGCCGAACGGCGCGGGCGACCTGTCCGGCGAGACGACTCTCGGTCATCGCGGCAGGATGGCACCTCGCTGTCGAGCGATATACCGCTGAGTCATAAATATGACCCAGCGGTATATCGCTCTCGAAGGGTGCCATGCTCCCGACGGCGTCACCCTCCGTCACGGCGCGAGCGGCGAACGGCGGAGGGCGGTGAGGGCGTGGCCTGGTGGGCCGGGCGAGACGGCTAGGCTGGCTAACCGTGCTCGTACTCGTGGTGGACTCCTCGACGCCCGCGGTGACCGCGGCGGTGGTCGAGGTCTCGGTGGACGGCGTCGCGGTCCGCGCGTCCCGGTGCACGGTCGACGCGCGGGCCCACGGCGAGCTGCTCGCGCCGCAGGTCGACGCGGTGCTGGCCGACGTGGACGCGCGCCCCGCCGACCTGGCCGCGATCGTCGCCGGGCTCGGCCCGGGGCCGTTCACCGGGCTGCGGGTCGGCCTGGTCACCGCCGCCACCATGGGCCAGGTGCTCGGCATCCCCACGTACGGTGTCTGTTCGCTGGACGGGATCGGCCACCCGGCGGCCGCCGGCGAGCCGGTGCTGGCGGCGAGCGACGCGCGGCGGCGGGAGGTCTACTGGGCCGTCTACGACGGCGCCGGCGAGCGCGTCGCCGGGCCGGACGTGGCGGCC